>NZ_JAHWCO010000138.1:0-5719 GCF_020054415.1 Candidatus Symbiopectobacterium sp.
AGATAAGTTTTGCTTCATGGCCGCTATCATTGATACGCCGCGCCATAAAGTGTGCCCCGGCACAAGCTTCCATAACAACAACCGAGGATGGGCACGTCGCCAAAAACTGCATTAGCTTTGTGCGCGTAAACTTCTTACGCAGAAGCGCGTTACCTGAATTATCCTGGCAATGAATGTGGAAAGAATGTTTACCGAGATCGATACCAATAAGAGTAACGTTTTCCATGATGGCCTCTCCTGAAAGAAAAACACCCTGCCAGCATACCGCTCACAGAGTGGGGGTGACCATCTCATTAGGCACTCCCATCGAACAAATAAACATCGCGCAGGGAACCCACATGGATTTTTGCTATCCTGAGAGTCCATCAACCTCTCGTTTTATCCATTGGATCAATGTGCAATTCGAGCCGAAGGCGGTATAGCCACACCGTAGGTTCAACGTGAGATGCGATGAGACAAAAAGCGCAGTACACCCGTGCAACGATGGGATGTACTGCGCCCTACATAATAAACCGCCTTTACGATCGCCGATTACAGAGAAAGCAGAATCGCAAAAAAGATTAAACTCAGTACCACCGCCAGCAGCATATTGCGGATAAAGAAAGCGATAATCACGCTGAACAGCGCGCCCCACAAATAGGGGTTATCGCCGAGCGGTCGCACAATGCCGTGATCCATCAGGATGATCGGGCCGCATATCGCCGTCAGCAGGCAGGGGGCTGAATATTTCAGCGCTTGCTGTACCAGTGCAGGCAAGCGAATCGGCAGACGCGGTTCAAGAAACAGATAGCGATTGAAAAACACAATGCCCGCCAGCGCAAATAACAGTGCACCACTCATAGCACCGCCTCCCCGCGTCGTGATAGTAATGCAGAAAAGAACATGCCGCTCAGACCGGCAATCACCACCGCGCCTTCCACGTGGAATAAGGCCAGCACCATCGAGAGTACCAGCGACAGCACCACGCCCAGCAACGTACTGATGCTGCGTACCATCGGTACAACGATGGTAATAAAGGTGGCAATGATCGAGAAATCCAAATGATAGCGGGCCAAATCAGGTATCCGCGTGGCCATGACAATACCGGCAAGGCTGAAGATCACCCAGCAGACATAAAAAAACCCGCCCGCGGCGATCAAATAGCTGACAGAACGCGGCTGCTGTGCCGATTTGCCGCCGCTCAGCGCAAACAGTTCATCAGTGAGCAAGAAGCCAATCGGCAGACGATAGCGCAGCGCCAGGCGGGACACGTAATCACGCAAGGTCAGAGCGTAGATAATATGTTGGATGGTGATGAAGAAAACGGTGATCAAAATCGTGACGACATTGGCGCCGCTCATCACTAACCCCAGCGTGACCAACTGTGCAGCACCAGCGAACACCAACGCCGACAACCCAATGGATTGCCAGAGCGGCAACCCAGCCTGCACCGCCATCGAACCCGCCAGAATGCCCCAGGGCAACACCGCCAGACAAAACGGGAACATATCAAGAACACCAGCGCGAATATCACGCCACCGCGAGTCGGGTAAGCTGGCGTTTGGCGCAGCGCACGGTTGTGATAAAGCATGCTTTTCCATAGCGACCTGAAACTTTTGTAATAGATGCGGTCATTCAGGCTAGCCAAACATCGAGGAAAGCGTATTGAACAAGATTGCTGCCAAACCCTGCCGTTTTAACGCGATTAACTAACCTAACAGCGGATCTCGCGCCGTATGATCCCAAATAATACTTTGAATAAAACTGCCGGGCGTTGCGCCAAAGGCATTTTTAAAATGACGGGTAAAGTGGCTTTGATCGGAGAAACCGCACTTCGACGATACCGCAGCGAGCGTATGCCCGTGTAGCATCAGCGTTTTGGCTTTGCGCAACCGCGCCTGCACCTGATACGCGTGTGGAGGAATACCCACCAGCGCCTTAAATTGGCGTAAGTAGTGCCACGGACTCAGTTCCGCCATCGCAGCCAACGTGGTCAGGGACCACTCTTGCTCTGGCGTATCATCCAGCAAGATTTTTGTCTGTAACACGCGCTGTTCTGAAAAGGGCAATGGGCGCGGCGGACGGCGCGTTTTGCTGTAGCGCAACATCAACCAACTCAGTGATGAAAACAGCAATGTCTCTTTTAACAGCGTGTTGCCCGGCTGAGCCAATAAGCGAAATGCCATCTGTAACTGCTGCGCCAACCCCGGATCGTGCAGCACAGCGTCAGGAAACCACGGTACCGTCCCTTCGGCGTGGTGGAGATCGTGGGAAATCGTGCGAAACAGATCCGGATGTGGGTAAATGGCGCGATAGGCCCAGCCGTTTTCACGGGCAGAGCACCCGGTATGCACATCATCCGCATTGACCAAAATGATGTCTCCCTGTGGCGCAACGTGCTCACCACCAGTGCGATAAAAGCGCTGAGCGCCTTCTTCAATCACACCAACACAAAAAGTGTCATGCACATGGCGGGAAAACCGTTGGCGATAATAGCGCGCCTGCAGCATTTCCAAGCCGCCGAAGGATTCCAATCGATGGTACTGCGCCTGTTCACGTGGCGTTGCTTTGCTCATATAGTGCCCCCTGATGTTACCACTTCTGCTAGCAGTATCCGGATATTCACACTATTGTCACTCCGCATTCTCGCTGGGTTTAGAACAAAATTGCGCAGCCACGCATTTTTATCTTCATGTTCGCCGTGGAAAACGGTTTTCTTTTTCGGATAGTCGATGCACGATGATGCATCATATTGTATAATATGCCGATTGAAGCGACAGGAATGCGCTGTTACTCGGGGTGAATGCGTGAATTATCCAATTGTGCAAATCAACCACAGTTATCTGGGTTCCAGTGTGTACACCATGCTGCGCGAAGCGCTGATTATGGGACGGCTAAAACCGGACGATCAGCTGCGTATTCGCGAGCTGGCCACTCAGGTCGGGACCAGCGTCACCCCGGTGCGCGATGCCATCCTGCAACTCGCCAAAGAACGGGTACTGATACTGAAAACACCACGCGATATCCGCGTACCACAACTCACCAGCGCGCAGTTTATTGAGATTCGCACCTTGCGCGTGTCGCTGGAAGGCAGTGGCGCGCTGATGACACCGAGTAAACTTGCCGAGTTGGACGCCAATGTCACGCAAAATCTTCAGGCGATTGATGATAACGATTTAAGCGCGGCGCTGCGTCTTAACAGCGAATTTCACCTGATTCTGGCACAGATGGCTGACATGCCGCTGCTCAGCCAGTTTATTGGCAGCTTGTTGATGCGCACCGGCCCGCTGATTGCCTAGGCCTATGCCCATTTCTCCCACCAGATGGCGATTGAGCACCATCAAGACGTCGTGGATGCACTACGCCAACAGGACGGAACCGCCGCACAGCATGCCATACAACAGGATATTCTCGATGGCAGCGATACCATGCTGGCGTTCATTGAGCACACGGAGGAGAATCAGTCACAAGCGTAATTCCCCTCAATCGTACGGCGCTGAACCTGCCGGGGCATAACCAGACGCAGGCGACGTGGGGCTAATAGGGCTGGGTTGGGTGGATATCGCGACTGCGCAATGAAAACCACTACTGCGTACCCGGCTCGTCAGCGATGAAACAATATCACCTTGCACGGTCGCCTGTTTTCTGGAAAAAAGGGGCTCCCCTAGTGCACCCCTTATTTTGGGTGTGATCCCTAGCCCTATCGCAGAAACGCAATGACATCTCGCATTGACTATTTCCGGTGGTAACACCATCGCGTTAGTCAGTTCACCTCTGTCTATCATTCTGGTGCTGCTCACATTATTTATTTTTTTTTACCCCTTATTGGCGTTTTCGCCGCACGCTACGTCCAGCCTGAAATAATCAGGGTTTGAATACACGACTACCTCGTGTGTTACGCAAGGTGAGATATTCACCTTGCCTGATACCAACATTCGCGTGATTGAAAGGATAATCACAGATGAAAATAGCACTCTTAGGTGCGGGGAATATCGGGTTCGCCAGCACAGTCTGGCTGTGCCATCACTGTCACCAGACGGTGCTCTTGGCAAGGAAAACACATACGCTGGCAGGCATTTTTACCTCACATTCCTAGCTACACTCTACTGGCGTCATCGAAGGGGAATGTCGCCCAGCCGTTACCACTGACATTGCCACTGCGGTACGCGGCGCAGATGCCGTGCTACTGTGCGTTCCGGGCTATGGTCATGGTACGGTGATGGAAACAAGCGCATATTCAGCAATCATTAGATGTATCCTGCCATACGCTGAGCGAGATCGCCGCCGGGTTGCACCACCGGCGCGGTGGACCACCCGGCCCGGTCGACATGAATACCCGCTTTATTCTGGAAGATACACCCTATGGGCTGGTTTTCGCGGAAGCGATCGCACGCAAAGCGGGAATCGCGCTACCGCTACACAGCGCATCGATTACCCTTGCCAGTGCCGTGTGGCAATGCGATCTGCGGGAGCAAAAGGATGTGTTGCCCTCCCTGAAGCTGGATACCCTCTCTTTCACTGAGTTTACCCGATCGTTGAAAGAAGGTGTCACGCCTCACAGGCACACGTTGGCTAATCGTAAAGCCCCCGACAGACGCAGGCTTTAGCGCTGCGCCACTTCTGTCAGCACGGTATCCAGCGTATCGAGAAACAGCGCGGCATGCTCTTCCCTGAATACCAGCGGTGGCCGAATCTTCAGAATATTGCCCGCAGGACCCGTAGCACTGATCAGTACGCCGCGTTGACGCATGGTGTTCACCACCGCCACTGCCTCAACGCTGGCTGGCGTTTTATTTTCACGATCACTCACCAGTTCCGCACCGACAAACAGCCCGCTGCCGCGTACATCGCCCAGCAGTTCGTGACGCTGTGCTAACGCTTGCAACCCTTCACGCAGGCAATGTCCAACCCGTAATGCATTTTGTTGCAGGATCACCAGCAGCACCGCGTGTGCCGCTTGACACGACAACGTGTTGCCGCCAAAGGTATTAGAATAGCGAACGTCGCGACCAAACGCGGCGAACAGCGCCGATTTCCGATCGGATGCCCGTTACCCATCGGCTTGCCTAAGCTGACCAGATCCGGCACCACCTGATGGCGTGCGAATCCCCACATGTCTTCACCGGTACGACCAAAAACCGGCTGCACTTCATCGGCAATAAACAGCCCCCCGCGTCGCGCACCCACTGTACCGCTTGCGCCACTTCTCCAGCCAAGGGGGGAGAAGACGCCATCACTGGAAAAAATGGTGTCGAACAGTAGCGCCGCAGGACGGATGCCATCGGCATGCATCTCTGCCAATGCTGTCTGCACCGACGCCAAAAATGCGCAGGGTTGGCGATAGCTGTCTGGCGCATCAATCAGTTTCACATAATTGCCGCGCGTCACGCAGTCACCGAGTGACGGTGAAAGTTCCGCCAGCGCACTGGTAACACCGTGATAAGCCTAGCGTGTCACGATAACTTCAGTGCCGCCCGTCACATGCCGCGCAATGCGCAGGGCCAAATCGTTAGCTTCACTGCCGGCGCAGGTCAGCATCAGGTTATCCAGTTCAACCGGAAATTCACGCAGCAATTCTTCGGCAAAATCAACGATTGCATGAGGCTTTGTTGAATAAATAGAACTTTTGGGTAATCATCGGAGCAGATCACCACAGTTGTTTCAAAATCAGGTCTCCATGGCAAAACAAAATTTTAAAATCACCAACTGGCCCTCTTATAACAAGGCCCTCAAGCAGCGC
>NZ_JAHWCO010000331.1:0-1260 GCF_020054415.1 Candidatus Symbiopectobacterium sp.
ATTGAGCAGGCCGGCTTTATGTTTGATAATGGAATTGTTAGTATGAAGCATGAGAGTTACCTCGCGTTTTGTTTAAGGATTAGACACCCATATCAAAACCGGTAACTCTCAACCTTTCAAGGTCCAGTGTCAGATCTAGTCGCGACTAATACAAGTAATTTATTGTTACTTTAACAATTCTGTCTCGATGGAAAGCGACCATTGTGGTTTCGTGGGATAAGTATCCACCCGGCATTTCTACTTTCGCAGCATATTGAAGAGCTTTTAACCCGCCCGCGGAGCTTAACCCCACACGTTCAACATTAATCTTGTATCCTTCGGTTGGGATGCTTCCTTTAAGCAACATTTCGGCAAACTGTTTTTGTTTACTTTCTGGCTCGAATGCCTTTATAAAATCATCATTATTCTTAAAAGGAGAATCCTTGTCTGCCTTAGGCCCGTAAGCGACTAGCACCTGAATCATTGACCCACATTTGCTACATACAAATACGTCACCCGTGGGGGGGGGGTTGAATTCGCCACCCAGTCATTACTATTGATAGAATAAAAACCATCTCTAGTAAATGCCAATGCGGAACCGACAAATAAAGTCATGTATGCAAAAATCACAACTATTAGTTTTTTCATCACCCCTCCCAGGCTTTGTTGAATAAATAGAACTTTTGGGTAATCATCGGAGCAGATCACCACAGTTGTTTCAAAATCAGGTCTCCATGGCAAAACAAAATTTTAAAATCACCAACTGGCCTTCTTATAACAAGGCCCTCAAGCAGCGCGGTTCTCTAACCGTATGGCTAGATGAATCAGCCATTGCTGCATGGACGGAAAAAAACACTACTGAGCGGCGTGGACGACCGCTCTACTACTCAGATATGGCCATCACCACAGTCCTGATGATGAAACGCGTGTTTGGCCTTTCATTGGAGGGCTTTACAGGGCTTTGTTGACTCGATTTTTAAACTGATTAAATTGTCGCTGCATTGTCCAGACTATTCGCTGCTCAGCAAGCGAGCAAAGACAGTGAACATCAGCATAAAAACGGCTTTGTTGAATAAATCAGAACTTGTAACGACTGCGCCCCATACGGGTCGATTGTTACGTGATGTGAATACTGTTCTGTATTCCTAATAGCGTGATCCGGTTAAGCGCTTTGACCATGGCCATGGCTTCACCCACCTGAGCATCGTAGTCTCTCAGACTTAGATGACCACCCAGAAGCCTTTTGAACCGGAACATGGCCGTTTCAGCCACTGAGCGCCG
>NZ_JAHWCO010000189.1:0-4025 GCF_020054415.1 Candidatus Symbiopectobacterium sp.
ACCCGCCGCCTGATACAATCAGCGGCTTTGTTGAATAAATAGATTTTATGCTGGCAGTACAGTGAAACGACGGATCCTCGCAACGCAAAATCATGCAGTTAGGCCTCATGAGAAAACTGTACACCTGAGGGGACAAGCATTCTCTACCAAAACTGGCTTGGCAAAACAGCATGACTCACTATTATTCAACAAAGCCGAATTTTTCCTGATTGACCATGCTAAAATCCTTGACATGGCCGGTTTTGTAATAGGCGGTATTTTTAATCAGACCGATGCGATCCATCTCATCCTTGCTGCGCTCGGTAATGCTCTTGCCAATCCAGTTACGCCGGGCAGAGTTAAGGGCGTTCCCGGTGGACTCGCCGCCCATTTCCTGGATCAAGTGCCCGAAGGCATAAAAAATATTCGCTTCTGTCGATGTCCTTGGCCGCTGAGCCGCCGCGCTTCATAAAATCATTGGTATCTTTCGGCGTCACCATGGTCTGCGTGACGGCAAACGCCTTCACCGATTCATTGATAAATCTGGCGAGCCGTTTCGGATCCTGGATCTCGTTGCGCAGCTCGGCGTTCTTCAGCATGGCGTACGACAGCTGATTGAAGCTTTCGGTCTGCTCGGGGGTGAGCAAGCCCTGATTGCCCAGCATCTTGATAGCGGTTTCCGCACGAGCAAGCTGCACAGTGGCGTCCTGAGTGTGGTGCTGGTCGCGGGTGATGGCCCATGATTCCGTGTATAACTTCATGAGTTCCGTTTGACTGTTGCCCAGTACGGGATGGCTGGCGACAAAGTCCTTTGCATTGCGTACTTGCTGCTCACTGACGCCCTGCGCCCTGAAACGCTGCACACGCTGGCTATAGGCCGCCGCTTCGCTTAACGCGGGTTTCATGCCCAGCAGCGTGGCACCGCCAGTGAGCGACATGGCCGCACCAGTGCCGGCGAGCTGGTTGCGTACCCCCACGGCCTAGTGTTAGCGGCTGCGGGCGTTGGTTAACCGCTTTTGTTGGACCGCCTGCTGTTCAAGGCGTTGCTGCTGGGTGGCCAGATGGGTATTGGCCTCGGCGGTGCGGGCTTTTAAGGTGCGCTGGGCGTCTGCCAGTTGACGGGTGGCAATGCCGCTTTGTTGCAGGGCGGTGCGCTGAGTCTGTAGCGCTGTCTGCAACGTGCCATATTTGGCCTGCAGTTGCCTGACAGCGGCGCGGGCCTGCTGAAATTGCCTGACCTAGCGAGCGGCCGGTGCGTCGGTGTCTTTCATGGCGAGCGCCAGGCGGCTAGCCTGGTCGCGGGCGGGGCGCAACGCATCAGCCACCTGAGCGGCCTGCTGTTTGGTTTTGACAACCCCTTGCAGCTGGCCCGACTGATTATCCAGCTGTTTCAGCTGGTCTTTGGCGGATTTTACCGCTGAGGCCAGCGTCCTGTTGCTGGCTTGCATGGCCTTAAACGGGCGGGTAAGCTTGTCTACCGCGCTCAATACTACCCGCAGGCGAAGGTCTTTATCACTCATCAACGGCTCCACTGCGGATCAGGGCCTTATGCCGCCAGGCCAGCAGATCACTGAGCGACATGGGCGCGGTATCGTCGGGCGCACAATGGAACACGGCGGCAATGTCCGCCGTTAAATCGTCAACCGTCAGTCTGTCGGGGAAGCGGACAGGGCCGAGTTCGGCACAAAAAAAAGTGTCAGGATAGCCTCCAGCTGATACAGGTCGGCCGGATCGAGGTTAAGGATTTCCTCTGGCGTCAGGGTCGGGACGGTCACGCGGGGCAGCACACGAATAAGCGCATCGACATCGGTTTCCAGCAGCGGCTGAAGGCGGGCGCCACGCAAATCGCCGGTGGTGAGTTTTCTGATGCTGACTTCGGTGATACGGGTCTTGCCGCGCACGACCGGCACCTCAAGGGTGACGGGCTTCTGTTTGAGTGCCTGGATATCGAGTGTTTCCTGGGTGGTGATGTCTTTCATGGTGCGGTTTCCTCTGTATTACAGGCCGATGGCGCGACGGTGTTCAGCCTGGCGATCCTCACCGCCGACCACTTCCACCATATTGAGGGTGTCGATTTCAATCGGCACCTCGCTGTCTATGGTCCGTTTGTAATAAACGTTTTTGACGCTGAGCTTGGTCTGGGTGTTGTCGCCGTATTTGTAGTTACCAAAATCAAATTCGGAGAAACGGCCGCGCATCACCACCTCTACGGCGCTGATCTCGCCGGTGTCGTCCCGCTGGTAACTGCCCATAAAGCGCAGGGGTACACCGCCTGCTTTCGGGATGGCACACTGACGGAAAATATGCGGATCAATGCCACCCAGGGTAATTTCTGCATCCAGTGCGCCATCCTCCAGCCCCAGATCAATATTCACCGCGCCTCCCATGCCGCCGCCGCGATAGGCCTCGAACTTGAGCGTCAGTTTGGGTAGTGTGATCCCTTCGGCAATGCCCTGATAGCTGTTGCCATCATTGAATATCACCATGTTTTTTAACTTGCGTGGTAAGGCAATGGCCTCCTCCGTTTAACCTTTGACACCCTGGGTGAGGTTCATCAGATGGCGATCAGTAATACGCTGGCATAACAGCAGATTTTCCAGCGGCGGTACCGGCGTATAGTCGTAATTAATCGTCAGCTTGCCCGCCTTGAGCGTGTCCTTGTCGTTGGCGGACGCATCCAGCCATACGCTGGCGTCAATCAGATAGCCGCCGCTTTTCAGCTCACGGAATTTGGCGCTGATCCCCTCGATTATATCCCGCCATAGCGAGGGGTGTCGCGGCTGGTCAACGGCCCACATCTGCGCTTCAGCCAGGGTGTCGGCCAGCACCTGAGCGGTACGGCTGGCGCTTTCAAACTGGAACAGCGGATCGTCCGAACAGGTGCGCGATCCCCAAAAACGGTAGCCGTCCTTGCGGATAAGCGTGGTGACGGCGTTCTGGTTCAGCAGGTTAGCATCAGTGGCGGTGTCCTGCAGATCCTAGGACACATCGGCACTGATGCCGGTGACGCCATTGACGCCGACATTGGACAGGGTTTTGTGCCAGCCGGTTTCCTAGTCGATTTTGGCGCGCAATCCGAGCGCACACGCGGTCGCCCAGGCGGTGTCGCTGGTGTTTTTATCCGCATCCCAGGCGAGAAAATCCGGCCAAATCAGCATGGCCTCGCGCTGATTAAAGTTTTCACGGTAGTTAATGGCTTCCGAGACTGTTTTACAGTCCCAAGCACTGAGGTAAGCTACAGCGCGCAGGTGTTGCGCGGCGGCCAGCAACTCGGCGGCGACCGCCTGGGTATCATGCCCCGGCACGCCAAGAATACGCGGTTTGACGCCGAGCTGGCCCTGAGCGGCCAAGAGCGCCTTGATACCGGTTTTTTGCCCTCTGCGGTGACGCCGCCTATGATATTATTGGTGGTTTCCGCTTCGGTCTTGCCCTGGGGGACACGTACCATCACGGTAACCGGTTTGGCCTAGTCGGCGATGGCGTCCAGCGCGCGGGCCAGCGTGCCCTTAGTGCCGGCCTTGCCGCTGGCGGTCAGCACATCGGTCAGCAATACCGGCGTATTGAGCGGAAAGGTTTTGGCGTCGGCATCATCCGCCGTGCAGACCATACCTACAATCGCGGTGCTGACCGTGGTAATGGTGCGGGTGCCTTCATTGATTTCCTACACGCGCACGCCATGGTGATAGTCCTGTGGCATAAGGCAATCTCATATCGGAGGTAATGGGAATAGGGTCATGATAACGACACGCCTTCAGCGATACCTGCAGCGCCGCTTGTGTGGTAACGGTCACAAGGTCGGTGCTTGCCACCGGCCCAAGGGATCATAGGGGAAGACGCGTTATGCCTCCTCATCTGGTGGTATCGGCCAGTCAATATCCGGCGCTTTGCTGATATGTATTAGTCGAGACTAGATCTGACACTGGACCTTGAAAGGTTGAGAGTTACCGGTTTTGATATGGGTGTCTGATCCTTAAACAAAACGCGAGGTAACTCTCATGCTTCATACTAACAATCCCATTATCAAACACAAAGCCGGCCTGCTCAAT
>NZ_JAHWCO010000347.1:0-13261 GCF_020054415.1 Candidatus Symbiopectobacterium sp.
CAGGTGGGTGAAGCCATGGCCATGGTCAAAGCGCTTAACCGGATCACGCTATTAGGAATGCCGAACAGTATTCGCATCACGTAACAATCGACCCGTATGGGGCGCAGTCGTCACAAGTTCTGATTTATTCAACAAAGCCGCATTTTCAACCAAAACTGGCATGGAAAAACAGCATGATTACCTATTATTCAACAAAGCCCTTTTATTACTGTACTGGCAATAAAAAAAGGGCCATCCAAAGATGGCCCTCAGGCTGCTGGCAAATCACTTTACCTCTCGTCATCCTCGGTGAAAGCCAAAGATCTCTGAAAGAAAAAACGCATCCTATCGCACGAGATTCCCGCTTTCGCGGGAATGCCGATGGCGAGCGTGTGTCACTGTTTAAGGTTGTTTCATCAGCAACAACACGCGGTTATGGCAAGGCACTAACGCGCCAATACAGCTTTCACGGCATCGCCGATATACGCCAGGCTGCGCACCGTTTTCACACCAGCCGCTTCCAGCGCCGCAAATTTATCATCCGCCGTGCCTTTACCACCCGCAATGATGGCACCTGCATGGCCCATACGCTTGCCCTTTGGTGCCGTCACACCGGCGATGTACCCTACCACCGGTTTGGTGACATGCGCTTTGATATAGGCTGCCGCTTCCTCTTCCGTTGTGCCACCGATTTCACCGATCATCACGATGGCCTCGGTTTGTGGATCCTGTTCGAACAATGCCAGAATATCGATAAAGTTGGAACCCGGAATCGGGTCACCGCCGATACCAACACAGCTTGACTGACCAAGCCCGGTGTCGGTGGTCTGTTTCACCGCTTCGTAGGTTAGCGTTCCTGAACGAGAAACGATCCCCACCTTGCCCGGTTTATGAATATGGCCGGGCATAATGCCAATTTTGCACTCACCGGGGGTGATCACGCCCGGACAGTTAGGCCCAATCATCCGTACGCCGCTCTGTTCCAGCTTCACCTTCACGGTCAGCATATCCAGCGTCGGAATACCTTCAGTGATACAGATAACCAGTTCAATTCCCGCATCAATCGCTTCCAGAATTGAGTCTTTGCAAAACGGTGCTGGGACGTAAATCACCGAAGCCGTCGCGCCGGTCGCTTCCACCGCTTCGCGCACGGTATTGAACACCGGTAATCCCAAATGTTCAGTGCCGCCTTTACCGGGCGTCACGCCGCCCACAAGCTTGGCACCATAAGCGAGCGCTTGCTCAGAGTGGAAGGTGCCTTGGCTGCCGGTGAATCCCTGGCAAATGACTTTAGTGTGCTTATCAATCAGAATAGACATTATTTACCCTCCGCTGCCTTCACAACCTGCTGAGCTGCATCTGTCAAACTGGTGGCGGCGATGATATTCAGGCCGCTGTCTGCCAGCTTCTTGGCACCCAGTTCCGCATTGTTTCCTTCCAGGCGCACCACCACAGGTACGTTAACGCCCACTTCTGCTACCGCACCGATGATGCCGTCAGCGATCAGATCACAGCGCACGATACCGCCAAAGATATTGACCAGTACCGCTTTCACGTTGTCGTCGGAGAGAATGATTTTAAAGGCTTCGATCACACGCTCTTTGGTTGCACCACCGCCCACATCCAGGAAGTTGGACGGCGCACCGCCATGCAGTTTGACGATGTCCATGGTGCCCATGGCTAGACCCGCACCGTTCACCATGCAACCAATGTTGCCATCAAGCGCCACATAGTTCAGTTCCCACTGTGCAGCATGCGCTTCGCGAGAATCTTCCTGGCTCGGATCGCGCATTTCGCGCAGCTCCGGCTGGCGGAACAGCGCATTGCCGTCAGCGCCGAGTTTACCGTCCAGGCAGACCAGATCGCCCTGCTTGGTGATCACAAGCGGGTTAATCTCCGCCAGTGCCAGATCGCGCTCTAGGAACAAGGTCGCCAGACCCATGAAAATCTTGGTGAACTGCGCCACTTGCCTACCGCTCAGCCCCAGTTTAAAGGCCAACTCACGCCCCTGATAAGGCTGCGGGCCGGTCAATGGGTCGAGCGCGGCTTTATGAATCAGTTCCGGCGTTTCTTCCGCCACTTTTTCAATTTCCACCCCACCTTCGGTTGAGGCCATAAACACCACACGACGCGTAGCGCGATCAACCACGGCGCCGAGGTAGAGTTCTTGATCGATATCGGTTGCGGCTTCCACCAGAATCTGATGCACAGGCTGGCCTTGCGCATCCGTTTGGTAGGTCACCAAACGTTTGCCCAGCCAATTTTCCGCAAACGCGCGAATATCTTCTTTGCTGCTCACCACTTTTACGCCGCCCGCTTTACCGCGGCCACCCGCATGTACCTGGCATTTCACTACCCACGGACCGGCACCAATTTTCGAGGCGGCCTCTTCTGCTTCGCGCGGCGTGGTGCAGGCATAACCGGTCGGCGCCGGCAGGCCATATCGAGCAAAGAGCTGTTTTGCCTGATATTCATGTAAATTCATGATGTTCTATCCATCTCGGTTTGAAGATAAGTCGCATGACTTTCTTGATATTATTGGATAACGCCGCCAAGGGCGGCTGCATAGCACAAAGTAAACCAATACCCACCGTATGACCGCAGCTCGGCAGGCGGCGGCGTTCTACGCCATCACGCGCTATACATCGAGCAGCAGGCGTGTTGGATCTTCCAGCATCTCTTTTACCGTGACCAAAAAGCCCACGGATTCACGACCATCGATCAACCGGTGATCGTAAGAAAGCGCCAGGTACATCATCGGCAGAATCACCACCTGACCATCCACGGCCATCGGTCTGTCTTTAATGGCATGCATGCCCAGAATCGCACTCTGTGGCGGGTTGATGATAGGGGTGGACATCAGGGAGCCGAACACGCCACCGTTGGTAATAGTAAAATTACCGCCGGTCAGTTCTTCTACCGTCAGCTTGCCGTCGCGCCCTTTTACTGCGAGATCTTTGATTTTCTTCTCAACGTCAGCCATGCCCAGCGCATCAACATCGCGTAGCACTGGCGTAACCAGACCGCGCGGCGTGGAGACGGCGATACTGACATCGAAATAGTTGTGGTACACCACATCTTCGCCGTCGATGGAGGCGTTCACCTCAGGATAGCGTTTCAGCGCTTCCACCACGGCTTTGATGTAGAACGACATAAAGCCCAGACGTACGCCGTGGCGTTTTTCAAACGCTTCGCCGTACTGCTGACGCAGGTCCATAATCGGTTTCATGTTGACTTCGTTAAAGGTCGTCAGCACGGCGGTACTGTTTTTCGCTTCGAGCAAGCGTTCAGCAACCCGCTTACGCAGTCGCGTCATTGGCACGCGTTTTTCGCTGCGATGAGCCAGCGCCGGTGCAGCATCTGCGGCTTTCTCTGCTTTTTTGTCGCTGCCGCTGGCAGCCTGCGCTGCCAGATGTTTTTCGACATCTTCACGCGTGATACGGCCACCCACGCCACTGCCTTTAATCGCAGCCGCATCCAGACCGTGCTCACCGATCAGGCGACGAATCGCCGGGCTGAGCGCATCGCTGTTCTCTTCGGTCAACCCTGCGGTATGGCGCTGGGCAGGCGTAGACCCTTTGCTCTGCGCTTTCTCGCTGGTTTCCTTTCCGGAGCTATCGCCACGGCGCAGACGCCCAAGAATTTTGCGCGATGTCACCGTAGCGCCTTCGCTTTCCAGCACGGCATCCAGCACACCCGCTTCTGGTGCAGGCACTTCCAACACCACTTTATCCGTTTCAATTTCGACCAGCACTTCATCACGCTGGACGCTGTCACCCGGCTTTTTGTGCCAGGTCGCCACGGAAGCATCAGCTACCGATTCGGGAAGGTCAGGGACAAGAATATCTACGCTACTCATTATCTATCCTTTTATTTAATCAACGTTCAGCGCGTCGTTAACCAGATCTTGCTGTTGTTTCTGATGCACAGACATATAACCGACCGCTGGAGAGGCGGATGCCGGGCGTCCGGCGTAACGCAAAGACGCTCCAAAGGGAATCACTTCGCGGAAACGGTGCTGGCTGCAATACCATGCCCCCTGATTGAGCGGCTCTTCCTGACACCAGACAAAATCATGCACGTGTGCGAACGGCGCTAACGCCGCCTGCACCGCCTGCTGCGGGAACGGATAGAGTTGTTCGATGCGCACAATCGCCACATTGTTCTGCTCATTCTTACGACGCTGTTCCAATAAATCATAGTAGACCTTGCCGGTACAGAGCACGACGCGCTTCACTCCTTGCGGATCAAGTTCGTCAATTTCACCGATAGCCGGCTGGAACGCGCCGTTAGCCAACTCTTCCAGCGAGGAGATCGCCAGCGGATGGCGCAACAGCGATTTCGGTGACATCACCACCAGCGGACGCCGCATACCGCGCAGCGCCTGACGACGCAACATATGGTAAACCTGCGCCGGCGTTGACGGAATGCACACCTGCATGTTTTGCTCGGCACACAGTTGCAGATAACGCTCGAGACGCGCTGAGGAGTGCTCAGGGCCTTGACCTTCATAGCCATGCGGCAGCAGCATCACTAGGCCGCACATGCGTCCCCACTTCTGCTCACCGGAGCTGATGAACTGATCGATCACCACTTGAGCACCGTTGGCGAAATCACCGAACTGCGCTTCCCAAATGGTCAACGTGCGCGGCTCTGCCGTGGCGTAGCCGTATTCAAACGCCAGAATCGCCTCCTCGGACAACACCGAGTCCCACACGTTAAAGGTGCCCTGCGCATTATGCACATGTTCCAGTGGTGTGTAGCTCGAGCCATTCTTTTGGTTATGCACCACGGCATGGCGGTGGAAGAAGGTGCCACGGCCACTGTCTTCACCGGAAATACGAATAGAAATGCCATCATCCACCAGTGTGGCGTAGGCCAGTGTTTCCGCGCCGCCCCAATCGAAGGGCTTGTTACACAGCGCCATTTCGGCACGATCGGCGTACACCTTGACGACGCGCGGATGCATTTCAATGGCTTCCGGCACTTCACTGATGCGTTTTGCCAATTCTTGCAGGCGTTTCATCTCCACCTTGTGCGGATAAGGCTCATCCCACTCGTGGTTAAGGTAAGGCGTCCAGGTGAAAGATTGCATGTCCATTTCACGCCACTCTTCCACCACGCATTCTCCTGCATCCAGCGCGTCGCGATACAGGTTAACCTGCTCGGTGGCATCCTCCAGCGTGATGCTTTTTTCCAGTTCCAGGCGATCGGCATACACCTTACGCGGCGTCGGGTGTTTTTTGATCTTCCGGTACATCATCGGCTGCGTCGCACTTGGCTCATCTGCTTCGTTGTGACCATGGCGGCGATAACAAATCAGATCAATAAACACATCGCGTTTGAATTCATTGCGGAAATCCAACGCCAGGCGCGTCACATAAGCGACCGCTTCCGGATCGTCAGCGTTAACGTGGAAAATTGGCGCCTGCACCATTTTACCAATGTCGGTGCAATATTCCGTGGAACGAATATCCAGCGGGTTGGAGGTGGTAAAACCGATGCGGTTGTTGATCACGATACGCAACGTACCGCCCACTTCATAGCCGCGCACGGTGGACATATTCAGCAGTTCCTGCACCACGCCCTGCCCGCTGATGGCCGCATCGCCGTGAATCGTCACCGGCAATACGCGCGGACCGCTCTCACTGCTGAGACGATCGAGGCGTGCACGCACGGAACCGGTTACCACCGGGCTGACAATCTCAAGGTGCGAGGGGTTAAACGCCAGCGCCAAATGCACCAGACCACCTTCGGTGGCAAATTCGGACGAAAAACCCTGATGGTATTTCACATCACCGGTGCCGAGATGCTCTTTATGTTTACCAGCAAATTCATCGAACAAATCCTGTGGCTTTTTCCCCAACACGTTAACCAGAACATTGAGGCGGCCACGGTGCGCCATGCCCAGCACCACTTCACGCGTGCCGTTGTTGCCCGCATGGCGGATCATCTCTTTGAGCATCGGCACCAGCGCATCGCCACCTTCCAACGAGAAGCGTTTAGCACCCGGATATTTGGCCCCTAAATAGCGCTCCAGCCCTTCCGTCGCCGTCAGCTCTTTCAGGAAGCGACGCTTCTCTTCCAAACTGAAAGAAGGCTGGCCGGTAATGGATTCGATACGCTGCTGAATCCAGCGTTTCTCATCGGTGCTCGTGATATGCATGTATTCAGCACCGATAGAACCGCAGTAGGTACGCTTCAAGGCGTCATACAATTCACCGAGTTTCATGGTCTCTTTGCCGATGGCGAACGAGCCCACGTTATAGGTGTCCTGAAGGTCATCAGCCGTCAGGTTATGGTAAGCCAGATCCAATTCTGCAACTGGTGCTTGTGGGCGTAAGTCGATCAGGTCCAGCTTGGCTTGCTGATGTCCACGGAAACGAAACGCGTTTATCAGCTGCAATACTTTGACCTGCTTGGCGTCAATGTCAGGATCGGTCACAGAGGAGCTAAAGCGCGAAGCATCTTTCGCCAGACGACGGAAATAGTCGCGCGTTTTGGAATGCAGTTGATCGGGTTTGACCCCCGCCGTAGGCAACTGCTGGAAGATAGACCGCCAGCTAAGATCGATAGAATCCGGATCGGTTAAAAAATCTTCATAGAGATGTTCTATGTAGGACTGGTTCGCGCCCGCCAGATAGGAGGAATCCAGCCAGGCCTTCATTGCGCCGTTCTGCATTGTGATCCCTTAAGCTAATAAGCTTCAGTTTTCGCCGTGGTTAACATGTCCTGTGCCGTAAAAAAATCAGGCACTGTAACCGGTTCATTCCCTGTCAGATTCGCAGGGCCAAGGTGTCCTTCCCCTTTAAGGAACCTTTAAAAACCGGTTTGGCGCACAAGCCCGTTTTTAAAGGTTTCCTATCATTCCCCCGCAGCGAGCCGGGGGGATAATCATGTTACGTCTTGCCACTGCACAATACGGCAGTTTTACCTCTGCGCCGCGCCGTAATTTCTCTGCGTGGCGGCGCTTACGCTGTTTCGCGGTGCGCCTTAGGCACTGCGTTGCAACAACATCGATTTGATGTGACCAATCGCCCGCGTTGGGTTAAGGCCTTTCGGGCAGACATTAACGCAGTTCATGATGCTGTGGCAGCGGAATACGCTGAATGCATCATCCAGCGAATCCAGGCGCGGCTTGGTTTCCGTATCACGGCTGTCGATCAGGAAACGGTAAGCTGCCAGTAGCCCCGCCGGGCCCACAAATTTATCCGGGTTCCACCAGAACGACGGACAAGACGTGGAACAGCAGGCACACATGATGCACTCATACAATCCATCCAGCTTGGCACGCTGGTCCGGTGACTGCAAATGTTCACGCGCCGGTGGATTCTTCCCATTATTCAACAAGTAAGGCTTTATTTTCTCATATTGGGCATAGAACTGTCCCATGTCCACCACCAAATCACGGATTACCGGCAATCCCGGCAGCGGACGGATAACAATTTTACCTTTGGCCCGTTGCAGCGCCGAAACCGGCGTGATGCAAGCCAGCCCGTTTTTGCCGTTCATGTTAAGGCCGTCAGAACCACACACACCTTCACGGCAAGAACGGCGGAACGCCAGCGTAGGATCTTGCTCTTTCAGTTGGATCAGCGCGTCAAGCAGCATCATGTCGCGCCCTTCTTCCGCCTCCAGGGTGTAATCCTGCATGTGCGGTGCGTCATCGACATCCGGGTTATAGCGATAAATTGAAAATTCAAGTTTCATCGTGCCATCTCCGCGACATTAATAAGTACGTATTTTCGGCGGAAACGCCGGACGTAATTTAGGCTGCATGTTCACCTCGCGGCGCGTCATGCTCTCGTGTTGCGGCAAATACAACGAATGACACAACCAGTTTTCATCATCACGATCCGGATAATCGAAGCGGCTATGCGCACCGCGGCTTTCGGTGCGGTAATTGGCGGAGACGGCCGTGGCATAGGCAGTTTCCATCAGGTTATCCAACTCGAGACACTCAATGCGCTGGGTATTGAACTCCGTAGAGGTGTCATCAAGGCGCGCATTTTTCAGGCGCTCGCGAATCACCTTCAGCTCTTCCAACCCTTTCGCCATTGCATCCCCTTCCCGGAACACCGAGAAGTTGTTCTGCATGCAGGATTGCAATGCCTTGCGGATTTCCACCGGATCTTCTCCGGTACGGTTATTGTTCCAGCGATTCAGGCGTTCCAATGCAGCCTCAACATCGCTGTCGCTGGCATCGCACAGCTCACCCTGCTCTTGTAATGATTCTTGTAAATGCATGCCCGCAGAGCGGCCAAACACCACCAGGTCGAGCAGAGAGTTACCGCCCAGACGGTTAGCACCGTGCACGGAAACGCAGGCAATTTCACCTACGGCGAACAGCCCCGGCACCACCACATCTTCGCCCTTTTCATTGACCGTCAACGCCTGGCCACTCACCTTGGTGGGAATGCCTCCCATCATATAGTGGCAGGTGGGGATGACCGGAATCGGTTTTTTCACTGGATCGACATGCGCAAAGGTGCGAGACAGTTCCAGGATGCCCGGTAGGCGGGATTCCAGCACATCTTTACCCAGATGATCGAGTTTCAGCTTGGCATGCGGGCCCCACGGACCGTCGCAGCCGCGCCCTTCACGGATTTCAATCATAATGGAACGCGCAACAACATCACGCCCGGCCAAATCTTTGGCGTTAGGCGCATAGCGCTCCATAAAACGCTCACCGTGCTTGTTGAGCAGATAGCCTCCTTCGCCACGGCAGCCTTCAGTGACCAGCACACCCGCACCCGCAATCCCGGTCGGGTGGAACTGCCACATTTCCATATCCTGCACCGGCACACCGGCGCGTAATGCCATACCGACGCCGTCGCCGGTATTGATGTGGGCATTGGTAGTAGATTGGTAAATGCGGCCTGCACCACCGGTAGCCAGTACCGTCGCGCGTGCTTTGAAATAAACCACTTCGCCGGTTTCGATACAGATAGCGGTACAACCTAATACAGCGCCATCCAGATTTTTAACCATATCCAGCGCATACCATTCAGAAAAGATGGTGGTGTGGTTTTTCAGGTTTTGCTGATAGAGGGTATGCAACAGGGCATGTCCGGTACGGTCTGCCGCCGCTGCGGTACGCGCTGCCTGCTCACCGCCGAAATTCTTCGATTGCCCGCCGAACGGACGTTGATAGATGCGACCGTCATCCAGACGAGAGAAAGGCAGCCCCATGTGCTCCAATTCCAGAATGGCTTCCTGGCCGGTTTTGCACATGTATTCGATGGCATCCTGATCGCCAATATAGTCCGACCCTTTTACGGTATCGTACATGTGCCATTCCCAGTTATCCTCATGGGTATTGCCCAGAGCCACGGTAATACCGCCTTGAGCAGACACGGTGTGCGAGCGCGTCGGGAACACCTTGGACAGCAGCGCACAGGAAAGTCCCATTTGAGAGATTTGCAACGCAGCGCGCATACCTGCGCCGCCTGCGCCGATAACAACGGCATCAAATTGCCTAATTGGTAAATTCATCACGCCCCCCACACCACAACGGCTCCATAAATAACGTACACCAGCAGCGCTACCACGATGGCGAATTGCAATATCAGACGCAATGCCAGCGGCTTGATGTAGTCAGTCAGCACTTGCCACATCCCTATCCAAGCGTGAACCAGGATGGCGAACAGCGTCAGCAGCGTGAACACGTTTGTGAGGGGCATCGCGAAGAAACCGCGCCAAACGGGATAGGTGATATCCCCCGCAGTCGCGATAAACCCCACGAGATAAATCACGTAGAGCACGATAACAATGGCAGAAGCGCGAATGAGTAGCCAATCGTGAACGCCATTACGTCCTAATGCAGAAGCATTGCTTACCATACGAGGACTCCGGCCAGTAGTGAAAGCACGACAGTAATGATAAAAGAGAGCCTTGCGGAACGATTTCCCGACACGAGATCTTCTTCCAGAAAGCCAAAGTCCATCATCAGATGGCGTAATCCGCCAACAATGTGGTAGGCCAGCGCGGTGAGGATGCCCCACAGAATAAATTTAACAATCACGCTATCCAGAATGGCCGCGGCGTACAGAAACCCCTCTTCTGAAGCAAGAGAGTGCCCGAGCAGCCACAGCAGGATGCCGACGGCCACAAAGGTAATGACGCCAGAGACACGGTGAAGAATTGAGGCTATCGCAGTTACGGGAAACTGAATCGTTTGCAGATCCAGATTGACAGGTCTTTGTTTTTTCACGGATTTGCCCACACACCTTTATTATTTTTCGTTCCTCCGGACCTGTAACTAGGTCAGACAGCGCGAAGAATGCAGCCACATGCTTCCGGGTGATACGTTGGCCTTAACGTCAACATCCCATGTTAAACGACACATGACTTATTCACGCTGGGTGCTCCTACTTCAGGGGGTTCCGGAGACCTGACGCGAGTATAAGTACTTCACAATCTTATTACAATTAGCCCACAAATTGTTTGGTGACATTTCAGCTAAACAGTGAGTCAGATCACTTATTTCACATTTTATATAAAATTAACCAACTAATTTGACATATATTAAACAATTAAATTACAAATAGGGCTGTAATATGAAAGTCGCCCGTTAAGAATTCAAGATAGGCTTTCCCAGGCGACATAACTTTTGTAACAGTGGAAAGTCGAATTCCACGTAGAAAGTCATGTTAATGACTCATGTTAATGACTAGAGTAGACTAGAATTTAGAGAATCGTTACTAACCAGAAGAACACGGTTTTCCTTTGATGGGGTGGTGAGCCCGGCCACTGCCCGATGCTGTACCCTGATAGGTGCCAATAACAAGACTTCGGCGTTTGGCCGAGTTTCTCCGTTCGGTGTACAGGCATAACGGTATTTCTTCGGTGATAAATTTTTAAAATTAAAGCGCTAAGGAGACTGTAAATGGCTGATAAGAAAGCGACACTTACCCTAAATGGTAAAGAGCCCATCGAGCTTGATGTGTTGTCCGGCACGCTTGGGCAAGACGAAATCGATATCCGTAGCCTAGGTTCCAAAGGCTTTTTTACGTTCGATCCGGGATTTACTTCCACGGCGTCTTGCGAATCAAAAATCACCTACATTGACGGTGATAAAGGCGTGCTGCTGCATCGCGGCTTCCCTATCGACCAATTAGCAGAGAAATCTACTTGTCTGGAAGTCTGCTACATTCTACTGTTCGGCGAAGCACCAACCCCCGAGCAATATGACACCTTCAAAACCACAGTAACCCGTCACACCATGATCCACGAACAGATTACGCGTCTGTTCCACGGTTTCCGTCGCGACTCTCACCCAATGGCGGTGTTGTGCGGCGTAACCGGTGCATTGGCGGCGTTCTACCACGATTCACTGGATATCAGCATTGAGCGTCACCGCGAAATCGCCGCGTATCGCCTGCTGTCCAAAATGCCGACCGTGGCCGCCATGTGTTACAAATACTCCCTCGGTCAGCCGTTCGTTTGCCCGCGCAACGACTTGTCCTACGCCGGCAACTTTCTGCATATGATGTTTGCTACGCCTTGCGAAGAGTATGTGGTGAATCCGGTACTGGAGCGCGCAATGGACCGCATCCTGATCCTGCATGCCGATCATGAGCAGAACGCGTCCACCTCGACGGTGCGTACCGCAGGTTCTTCCGGCGCAAACCCGTTTGCCTGTATCGCTGCGGGCATCGCGTCTCTGTGGGGGCCGGCGCACGGCGGTGCCAACGAGGCCTGTCTGCGTATGCTGGAGGAAATCAACTCAGTTGAGCATATTCCTGAGTTCGTCAGACGCGCCAAGGACAAGAACGACCCTTTCCGTCTGATGGGCTTCGGCCACAGAGTATATAAAAACTATGACCCGCGTGCCACCGTAATGCGTGAAGCCTGCCATGAAGTGCTTAAAGAGCTGGGCATGAAAGATGACCTGCTGAAAGTGGCCATGGAGCTGGAGCACATTGCGCTCAACGATCCCTACTTTATCGAGAAGAAACTCTACCCCAACGTGGATTTCTACTCCGGTATCATCCTGAAAGCGATGGGAATTCCTTCTTCTATGTTCACCGTGATCTTCGCGATGGCACGTACCGTCGGCTGGATTGCTCACTGGAACGAAATGCACGACGACGGCTTGAAGATTGCGCGTCCGCGCCAGCTGTATACCGGCTACGACAAACGCGACTTCATCTCTTCGCTCAACAATCGCTAAGCGTCATCAGCGAAGCAAATACTCCGAACGCCGGGATTTTCCCGGCTTTTTTACGTCTCAATGCTGGCAATGTGGGCACCAGAAAAACGGGCGTGACGAGAGCATGGTGCGCACGATGGGATGTCCGCAGCGCTCACACGGTTTTCCTTCACGGTCAAAAACATTGAAACGGAACAATGCGCCGTGATGGTGATTGTCATCCACCGTTCCCCGCGTGTGATAGGAAAGGCGCGGCAGTGATAATAACGCGTCACTCAGTGCGGTCAGTTGCCCCTCCTCCAACGTCATCGCCGTGTGCTGCGGCGACAGCGCTGCTTGCCATAAAATCTCCGCGCGCAAATAGTTACCCAGTCCTGCTAAAAAAGCCTGATCGAGCAACAAGCCCCCAAACGGCGACGGCAGAATCTGTGACTCAACACTCTGGCCCGTACCCGTTCTGGGCTAACGGAGCTATCAAGCACATCAATGCCAATGCGTTGCAAGAACGGGTGGGTGGCAAGCACATCCGGCGTGAGCATGACGATATCCGAGGCGCTATACAGCAGAATCGCACGGTGTTGCGTTTCCAGACGAACGCGCAAATCGCGTTTGGTATCGGGCGCCACGCCCGCATCAACGACTCGCCACAGGCCATAAAGCTGGTTATGGGTATAAAGAATCCTCCCATTAGAAAAGTAGGTGAGCAGCGCTTTACCGCGTGTTTCCAACTTTTCGATCGTCTGCCCTGTAAGCTCTGTTTCATAAGGTTTTAATTCAGGGAAAGCAAACCAAACTCCGGTTAACAACTCCCCCACCACCGCCGCGGCTAACGCGTCGGCGGCACGGCGAATCTCTGGCCCCTCAGGCATCAATTTCTCCTTTCTCGTCGCGGAATTTTTCCCGGACGTTAATGCGTCGTACCGCCAGAAATAATCGCGTCTTGCTGCTGGCTGCTGGGTCACGGCGACGGCAATCATGGCAACCAACGGGCTTTGTTGAATAAATCAGAACTTGTAATGACTGCGCCCCATACGGGTCGATTGTTACGTGATGCGAATACTGTTCGGCATTCCTAATAGCGTGATCCGGTTAAGCGCTTTGACCATGGCCATGGCTTCACCCACCTGA
>NZ_JAHWCO010000460.1:0-6116 GCF_020054415.1 Candidatus Symbiopectobacterium sp.
ATCTCTTCCATCATACCCACGACATCGTGGCTTATGTCGAACATCGCTGGGCTATCCGATTCAGTATTCCCGGCATGAACAAGTGGTTGCACCGTCATGGTTTCTCCGGCTTTGTTGAATAAATAGATTTTATGCTGGCAGTCCAGTGAAACGACGGATCCTCGCAACGCAAAATCATGCAGTTAGGCATCATGAGAAAACTGTACACCTGAGGGCACAAGCATTTTCTACCAAAACTGGCTTGGCAAAACAGCATGACTCACTATTATTCAACAAAGCCCCGCTGCATGATCTTCTCACTATCGTGCTGAAAAAATCCGACAACATTATTGCAGATACCGTTTTTCGCACCATAGGACATGAGCGTTTCAGCGTACCAGGCACCTGGCGCGCCGGAGCCGATGCGGTGCGTCAGGTACTGCGACAAAAAGCGGGCGTTAATCTGGATAACAGCATTGTCGTTGACGGCTCTGGGCTGTCGCGCCATAACCTGATTTCACCCGCCACCATGATGCAGGCGCTGCAATACATTGCCAAGCACGATAACGAATTGAAATTCATCGATATTCTGTCTTTGGCAGGTTACAACGGTACCTTACAGTACCGTGCCGGATTACATGAAGCCGGCGTTGACGGCAAGGTTTCTGCGAAAACCGGTGCACCGCAAGGGGTGTATAACCTCGCGGGCTTTATCACCACGGCCAGCGGCCAGCGCATGGCTTTCGTGCAATTCCTATCGTGCTATGCGGTGCCACCTGAAGATCAGCGCGCCCGCCGCGTACCACTGGCGCGCTTTGAAAGTCGTCTGTACAAAGATCTTTATCAGAACAATTGAGATAAAAAAAGCACGATCCCCAGAAGGGATCGTGCCAAAACGGCAGATAAAGTCACTTAACTCTTTGTCATCCTCGGCGAAAGACGAAGGTGGGGAATGACCGTTTTAGGTACATTTCCTCCATCACAGGAGGATCGCGGCCCGAGAATTATTTCTGGTAGATGATCTCGACGCCTTCGTCGTCATCTTCGTCCCAGCCATCATCCCATTCTTCTTCGGCTTCATTTTCCACCGCCGCCAGCTGTTCACGATGGTAGTCATCCCACATGAACTCAACTTTTTCAGGCCCTTTCTCTTCGATGGTCATGGCTTTCGGCTGTGTTTCTAGGAAGTTCATCACATCCCAGCACAGTGCGTTGACGCCATAACAGTTGGCAGCAGAGATCAGGTAGTATTTACCTTCCCAACCTAATGCTTCCGCAATCGCTTTGGCACGCTGTTCAGCATCCTCTTTCTCGATCAGATCGATCTTGTTGAACACCAACCAACGCGTTTTTTCTGCCAGAGAAGCGCTGTATTTCTGCAACTCATTGACGATCACTTTGGCATTTTCTACCGGATCGGATTCGTCGATCGGCGCAAGGTCGATCAGATGCAGCAGTACGCGACAGCGTTCCAGATGTTTGAGAAAACTAATCCCCAGACCAGCGCCTTCGGAAGCACCTTCGATCAACCCAGGAATATCGGCCACGACGAAGCTTTTCTCGCTGTCCATGCGCACCACACCCAAGCTAGGCACCAGTGTGGTGAAGGGATAATCCGCCACCTTGGGCTTAGCGGCAGACACCGCGCGAATGAACGTCGATTTACCGGCATTCGGCAGCCCCAGCATCCCAACATCCGCCAGCAGCAACAATTCCAGCATCAGAGAACGCTCTTCGCCTGCGGTACCGCTGGTTTTCTGGCGCGGCGCGCGGTTAACCGACGATTTGAAACGGGTATTACCCAGTCCGTGCCAGCCGCCTTTCGCCACCATCAAACGCTGCTCGTGGCGCGTCATATCACCCAGCACCTCTCCGGTGCTTTCGTCCAGCACACGCGTACCAATCGGCACCTTGATGGTGATATCTTTACCACGCTTGCCGGTGCAATCACGGCTTTGCCCGTTCTGACCGCGCTCTGCGCGATAAGATTTCTCAAAGCGAAAATCGATCAGCGTATTCAAGCTCTCATCCGCCAACAGATAAACGTCACCGCCGTCGCCGCCGTCGCCGCCGTCTGGACCACCATTGGGGATATATTTTTCACGACGGAAGCTGACACAGCCATTACCGCCGTCACCAGCCACCACCAGAATGGTAGCTTCATCTACAAACTTCATTCACTCTCTCCGCAACAACCCATAGAGATCACCGATCATCAGACGCCATGCATCAGGACATTGTCGGTGCTCTTTGGCGTGATACTTTCATGACATGACGCGTGAATGATCGCCGCGCATCATGCAAAAAACGGAACGTAACAGAACCAGCCTCACAAGGGAGCGGCATTGTACCCGCTTCCCGCGTTGATTTCATCTGTATTAAAAATAAACAGC
This sequence comes from Candidatus Symbiopectobacterium sp., assembly GCF_020054415.1. Taxonomy (NCBI): domain Bacteria; kingdom Pseudomonadati; phylum Pseudomonadota; class Gammaproteobacteria; order Enterobacterales; family Enterobacteriaceae; genus Symbiopectobacterium; species Candidatus Symbiopectobacterium sp. The sequence continues at coordinate 2,373 of NZ_JAHWCO010000460.1, forward strand.
GCACACCACCATCGGTAGCGTCAGGCTAACACGCGTTACTTTGGCACCGGTATGACATTATCACGTTTTCTTCCCGGAAAAAAACGGTGCCCAATCGCGGAAAAAATGGCCCCTGAGACCACCACAAACGCACCGATATAACCAACCAGATTTAACGCCGGTGTTGCAAAATAGAGCGGCCACAGGATTGCCAGCAGGTCAGAGAACAACAGCGTGAACAGCGGCGTCAATGTAATAATGGCACTCACCTGGGCCGCCTGCCAGCGCGCCATCGTCTCAGCCAATGCACCATAGCCAACCAGTGTATTCAAACCGCAAAAAAACAGACAAATCAACTGCCAGCGGGTCAGTTGAAAGAGGGTCTCAGGGTGCGCCCACGGAGTAATACACAATACGCACAGAACATACAGCAGCAGTAAAATCTGTTGCGATGACAAGCGGCGCAGCAATACTTTTTGTGCCACGCCGTAACTCACCCACACCATAGCGGCACCCATTCCCAGCAACACGCCAAGGGTATAATCCGTCATTCGGGTAAAAATTTCGATCAGACTGGCGTTGAAAAACAGCAACATACCGCACAGCAACATGATGGCACCGATAATCTGCGTGCCACGCATTTTCTCTTTCAGAATAAACACGCTGGCGAACATCATTACCACCGGGGAAAGTTGTCCAATCACTTGCGATGTGGTCGGGCTTAAAAACTTGAGTGCGGAGCTGAACAGCACAAAGTTACCCAGCAACCCGCCAGTGGCAATCAACAGCAACACCCACCAACGCCGATGGCGAAAAAGACGCAACGGCGGTAGCTGACCACGAGAGAAAAGAATGATCCCAAGACCGATCGAGGCCATAAAAAACCGATACCACACCACGGTATAGGGTTCCATGACAACAAGCACCTGCTTCATGGCAATGGGTAGTGCACCCCAGCATACTGCCGTCGTCAAGGCCAAGCTCAGCCCGATGCCAGCCTGCTGTTTCGTCTGCATGGTTCTCTCAGTTTATTGCGGGTGATGAAGGGATATGGAAATGCAAAAAGCCCCGCAACGAATTGCGGGGCTTTATACCTGTCAGACCTGACGCGAAAAGTTACTCAGCAACGATGCTGATGTATTTACGGTTTTTCGGGCCTTTAACTTCAAACTGAACTTTACCGTCAGCCAAAGCAAACAGAGTGTGGTCTTTACCGCAACCTACGTTGGTGCCAGCGTGGAATTTAGTACCACGTTGACGAACGATGATGTTGCCAGCCAGAACACTTTCACCGCCGAAACGTTTTACGCCCAAGCGTTGTGCGTTGGAATCGCGGCCGTTACGAGTCGAGCCGCCAGCTTTTTTGTGTGCCATTTAATCCGCTCTCCTAAGTCTTAAGCGCTGATGCCAGTAATTCTCACGTCAGTGAACCACTGACGGTGGCCCGCCTGCTTACGGTAGTGTTTACGGCGACGGAATTTAACAATAGTTACTTTCTCACCGCGACCATGGGCAACAACTTCTGCCTTGATCTTGCCACCATCGACGAAAGGAACGCCGATTTTGATTTCTTCACCATCTGCAACCATCAGAACCTGGTCAAATTCAACAACTTCACCATTTGCGATGTCCAGCTTTTCCAAGCGAACGGTTTGACCCTCGCTTACTCGGTGTTGTTTGCCACCACTTTGGAAAACTGCGTACATATAAAACTCCGCTTTCCGCGTACTCATATTGATTATTCGAGCACACTATAAATATTCACAATAGGGCGCGAATTCTACGCAAAAAACCTACCGATGACAAGTGCATATTTGAGAGAATTGAAGAAAAAGAGTACAGGTTCTACACGACCATTTATCTGTGCCATTTTTCAAGTACAATCAGTCCACAATAACCATTGAAGCCGGTATAGAACCGACCCTAACCGCGGCGTACAGAAAAAGCACTGGCACAGATATGAATCTAGAACAGATCACAGCATTAGCTGCCCATGATATGAACGACGTCAATGGCGTTATTCTGGCACAACTCAATTCAGATGTTGTCCTTATCAACCAGATTGGCAATTACATTATCGGTGGTGGCGGGAAGCGTATTCGTCCCATGATAGCCGTGTTGGCCGCCCGTGCGCTGGCGTATGAAGGTGATAAACATGTGACAGTCGCCGCATTGATTGAGTTTATCCACACTGCCACGCTGCTGCATGATGATGTGGTGGATGAATCTGATATGCGTCGTGGCAAGGAAACGGCCAATGCCGCCTTCGGCAATGCGGCCAGTGTACTGGTTGGGGATTTCATCTATACGCGCGCGTTCCAGATGATGACCAGCCTAGGCTCGCTGTGCGTGCTGGCGCTGATGTCTGAGGCGGTCAACGTCATCGCTGAAGGTGAAGTGCTGCAACTGATGAACTGTAAGGATCCGGATATCACCGAAGAGAGTTACATGCGCGTCATCTACAGTAAGACAGCGCGCCTTTTCGAAGCCGCAGCGCAAGCATCTGGGATTCTGGCGGGTGCCACCGATGAGCAGGAAAAAGCGTTGCAGGAATACGGGCGTTATCTCGGCACGGCATTCCAGCTGATTGACGATCTGCTGGATTACAGCGCCGACGGAAAAACCTTAGGTAAAAATACCGGTGACGACCTGAACGAAGGCAAACCCACGCTGCCGCTGTTGCACGCTATGCGTAACGGCAATAGCGAGCAATGTGCGATGATCCGCAAGGCGATCGAAGAGGGCAATGGTCGCCATCTTCTGGAACCGGTGCTTGCTGCCATGCAACAGTGCGGCTCGCTGGAATACACCCGACAGCGTGCAGAGCAAGAGGCGGATAAAGCGATTGCCTCGCTTCAAGCGCTGCCGCCGAGCGCCTTCCGTGAGGCACTGGAAGGCCTAGCGCATATTGCCGTTCAACGCGATTATTAATACGTCCGTGCGCTATGTTGTCGATGCGTTGGGATCGCTTGCGATCTCGAGGGGCTTTGTTGAATAATAGGTAATCATGCTGTTTTTCCATGCCAGTTTTAGTTGAAAATGTTTGTCATCTCAGGTGTACACTTTTCTCATGAGGCCTAACTGCATGATTTTACGTTGCGAGGATCCGTCGTTTCGCTGGGCTGCCAGCATAAAATCTATTTATTCAACAAAGCCCCCTTTATGACGGCGTTTTTCCCACCCGTCTTCCCGAGCACGTTTATTTACGCCTTGCCGTGTTTTAGGCAATCCCGCCATCCCCAGCAATTCAGCAGTGGTGAACCACTCTTTTTTCATAGCCTTTCATCCTGATAGTGCGATGCATTACAAAATTTAATTTGTTAGGAATGACGTTAAGGAAATTATTGGAAATATCATGCTATATTTTTTCCTAATTCCGTTCACGCATTCCATGCGTTTAACTGACGAGCGTTATTTATACCCAATAAACCTCAAGATGCAGGTTTGAGCACCTGAAAACGATCGTGAATTCTGGACGTCAGCGAGTCCGATATTTCTGGTAGCGCATTGGTGAAAAAATTGAATATTGAATCCCGAAAATAGCGGGTGTTTTCAAAATAGCGATTATTCCGTGCATGCTCATTCATCACTTTCCACAGGCGTTCTATCGCGTTCAGATTCGGACTGGCTTTGTTGAATAAATCAGAACTTGTGACGACTGCGCCCCATACGGGTCGATTGTTACGTGATGCGAATACTGTTCGGCATTCCTAATAGCGTGATCCGGTTAAGCGCTTTGACCATGGCCATGGCTTCACCCACCTG
>NZ_JAHWCO010000516.1:0-2619 GCF_020054415.1 Candidatus Symbiopectobacterium sp.
CAGGTGGGTGAAGCCATGGCCATGGTCAAAGCGCTTAACCGGATCACGCTATTAGGAATGCCGAACAGTATTCGCATCACGTAACAATCGACCCGTATGGGGCGCAGTCATTTTACAGGTTCTGATTTATTCAACAAAGCCATATCTTTATTGAAAACATCGCAGCTTACATCAGCGCACGCAGCGGGGTTATTACCATACCCAGCGTTTTGCCTTACAACTCGGTCACCAGTTGCTGAAAGTGCGGGGTTGCTTCGTGCTCCGTCAAGGCCTCACGACTTGCCCAGCGCTCAAAAAAGACGAACGTATCCGGCGCTTCCAGTGATTCGTGCAGATCGTATTGCAGGTTTCCCGTTTCGGCACGACTGGGGGCCACCACTTTTTTCACCGCTTGTGCGACGGCATCAACGTGTTATGGTTTAGCCTGAATACTGGCGGCAATACGCAATTCCATACGTTGCTCCTGTTAGGTATCCCAACGGGCCTTGAATGGCCAGACTGAGAAATTAGCGATGGGACTTACCATACGCTACTCTTTCCCCACCGTGTACCCTGTACCACCGTGGTTAGCACAGAACGCCACTCACTTCGAATAAGGTTTCGCCAGCAACAAACGGGTGCATCCCCAGCACTTTGCGCTTATGCTTGTGTTCCGCCGTATCTGCTCGTCACATTTAGCATTTAGCCCGCTGGAGCGCTTTTCATGACAACACTGTCTACCGTATTAAAAATTCGCCGTCCTGATGACTGGCATCTTCACCTGCGCGACGATGACGTACTCGCAACCGTGTTACCGTTTACCAGTCGTCATTTTGGCCGCGCGATTGTAATGCCCAACCTGACACCGCCGATCACCAGCATCGCCAGTGCGCTTGCCTATCGCGAACGCATTCTCGCCGCGATCCCGGCAGGTGACGATTTTCAACCGTTGATGACATGCTATCTGACAGACTCGCTAGACGCGGAAGAGGTCGTGGCAGGCTTCCAACAAGGGATATTTACCGCCGCCAAGCTCTATCCAGCAAACGCGACCACCAACTCCAGTTTTGGTGTTACCGATGTTGCCACTATCTACCCTATCCTTGAGCAAATGGCAGACATCGGCATGCCGCTGCTGATTCACGGCGAAGTGACCGATCCAGCGATCGATATTTTCGACCGCGAAGCCCGTTTTATCGAATCAGTCATGGAGCCGCTGCGCAAACGCTTCCCTACACTGAAAATCGTGTTTGAACACATAACAACCCGCGAAGCCGCACAATACGTGTTGGACGGCGATCGCTATCTGGGCGCTACCGTAACGCCGCAACACCTGATGTTTAACCGCAACCACATGCTGGTGGGCGGTGTGCGGCCTCACTTGTATTGCCTGCCGATTCTGAAACGCAATATTCACCAACAGGCACTGCGCGATGCGGTCGCCAGTGGTTCCGACCGTTTCTTTCTCGGTACGGATTCAGCGCCTCATGCGCGCCACAAGAAAGAAGCAAGTTGTGGCTGTACCGGGGTATTCAACGCGCAGGCCGCGCTTTGTGCCTATGCCACCGTGTTTGAAGAGATCGGCGCGCTGGATAAGTTAGAAGCGTTCTGCTCGCTCAATGGACCCGCATTTTATGGTTTACCGATCAATGAGGGCTGGATTGAACTGCATAAGGCTTCCACAACCTTCCCAGAAAGCATCGCCTTAGCTGATGACGCGCTGGTGCCCTTCCTTGCCGGTCAAACCTTGGACTGGCAAGTACGTTAATCTCACCGCCCGTGTGCTGCGTATTCGCAGCGCACAGGCTTTTAACGGCCTTTGCATTTCACCACCACATATTTGTATCAGCCCTATTGTTCTCCCTGATCTTTGACTGTATAAATAAGGGTCTTCCCTTGTTGTTGTGGCTGAAGGCATGATAATGGCGTATTAAATTGCAGAGGTCACCACCATGGAAGAAAAGTCTCTCTACGCTCATATCCTCAACCTGTCTATTCCGTAGCAGGTAAAGTCTCTTTCTCTCGATGAGAATGCCGGTTCTGTTACCGTTACAGTCGGTATCGTTGAAAACACTCAGTTAACCTGTCCAACCTGCGGTAAACACTGTCCTATTCACGATCACCGACATCGTAAATGGCGTCATCTCGATACCTGCCAGTTCTCGACAATAGTCGAAGCTGATGTACCCCGCATTATGTGCCCGGAGCATGGCTGCCAGAAGCAGCCTGTTTCATGGGCTAGCCCCGGTAGCCGGTATACGCTGTTGTTCGAGTCATTCGTTATCTCATGGCTGAAAATCAGCACCGTGGATGTCGTCAGGAAACAGCTGAGGCTGAGCTGGAATGCTGTAGATAACATTATGCAACGGGCGGTTAAGCGTGGACTGGCGCGTCGAAAAACACCACAGGCCGCGCGTCATCTCTGTGTTGACGAGGTCGCTTTCAAAAAGGGGCATCAGTACGTCACCGTTATCTCTGATACTCAGGGACAGGCACTGAAACTCAAAGATGATCGCGGTGTTGAAAGTCTTGCTGGCTATCTCCGGAGTCTGGGTGACCGCCAGGTCGAATCCATTAACACCTTGTCGATGGACATGAATCCAGCCTGTATAAGCGCAGCGCGGCTCCATCTGCCTAACG
>NZ_JAHWCO010000430.1:0-2165 GCF_020054415.1 Candidatus Symbiopectobacterium sp.
GGAGGGTACGCCGGTTACACGGCGCAGAGCGTACCAAATGGCGTTGCTCCATGCCCGGTCGAAGTGAAAACCGTTTGCCATGCTCCAGACGAGGCGGGTAAGGCTGTCGATATCATGGCTACTGAATAGTTCGGCGGCTTGGGGTTTGTATTGTGGGATACTGGCTTCTTTGTCGAGGATATCCAGCACCCATTTGCGGAACTCTTTGGCTACAGGCGTACGGGCAAACATAGCGACGAGATGTGCGCCACGCAGGGAGAAAATGCGCGTCTTTTTGCGGTAATTCCCTGAGGTCACTGATTCAATGACCTGAAACATTACGGTCGTAAATTCGTCAATATTTTGATTGTATAGATTAGTAACGGATTTAGCATTCGCATATTGCAAAGCTTTAGCAAGCTCGGCAGACGTGAACCAGATCTGCCCGTTGTGGGTGATGGTTTCGAGAACAGTATTGCGGAACATTAAGGTTGTCATAGTAATGATTTCCTTGTTAGTTAAGGAACATCACCACCTTAAGACGCTAATCTAGAGGGTGGCGAGCTGGATGGAGTTAGCGTAACCGGCTAACAAGGACCCGGCGAGCCTTGCGGCTCCCCCATCCAGCCCACCATTATTCTGATATGGCGGACTGACGCATAAAAAACACGCTGTAGGCGTGTTATGCGCCTTGTTAGTTATCCGGAACGCTAATCCCGGCACCTGAATTTGCAGATGCAGAGTGACTATAGCGCATGGCTTATCCCTAGGTCAATTGGGTGGTTTATTGTGCTATTTACCACGTATCCTTGTTTTTCACCCTAACGCAGCGGAAATCCTCCAGTTTCACCTTATCGCCGAACGACTTACCTGCCTCCTTAGGCTTAAAGAGCAGTTTTTCGCATTCTGACATGCTGAGTTTCACCTCAGAGAAGCGTAGCCACTGAACATCCTGCCCGCCGGGCTTTTTGATCGTTGCCGTTATTTTGTACATAAGTCTCTCTGAGGTTGTTTATGCCGCTACACCGTTCATCATGACGCCTAAGAGACGTGGAAACAGGCTGTCGTAGAAGTGTGGCTGTGTCTGGCGCGGGTTATTCGGGTCGGTCAGGTTCTTTCCGAACTGCAAGCCTTTCTCTGTTAGCGACCAGAACAGTTTCTCTTTGTCGGGATGCTTGCTGCTGGAACGTGACTTGCGCTCAGCGAGTCCGAGCAATTGCAGGCGCTTGAAACCAGACTGTGCGGTGTAGGGCTTGCCGTGCAGCATTAGCAATTCAGTCAAGGAATGCGTGACTTCACTTGACCCGGTTACGCTGCCCTCCGGGGCATCTACGGCGTAGGCAGGCAGGATATCCGGCATGCCGAGGGAAGATTGCAGCTTTTTCATTGCTCCCAGCATTGCGGAAGGCGCTATGCGCAGCTCTTGCTTGTAGAAAGCGAGCAAGGCCAATCCCGCTTGGACTTTTTCTACCAGTACGCCATTGCTGGACTTTACAGAATCACGGAATTGCTCATATACCTGAACCTCAAATTCAGGTTCTATCCATGCCGCATAGCGGATGGCCACTAATTCATCTGCCCATGTTCCTGACTCAAGGCCACCTTTAATGACATTAACCGAAGCTCTTTTTTGAGCATTGCTCAAAGATTGAACAAATGCCGCGATCCCTTCAGTACGTAAAAAATTTGAAGGTCGTTGCGATTCTGTCGCTTTACCTTGTGCAACGGCTGCGCGATGTAAATCATTCAGGCAGTAACGCCCGAAAGCATCCTGACGGACGACGGTATTTTCAATGACAACTAAGTTAGACATAACGATTTCTCCATAGTTAAACGGATGTGGTTATCAGAGGGCTAACGGGTAAAATTTTGCAGATTGGCGGTCAGATCGCTTACACTTGGCTTAACATAGGAGGATCCGCTATGGGCCAGGTTGCATTTGATACATTGCAGGCATCAGAAGAGCTTCAAACCGCCGGGCTTACCAGTCAGCAGGCCAAGGCGATTTCGCTCGTCGTACGCAAGTCTCATGAAGTGGCGGATGTCGCTACTAAGGCTGATATTGCTGAGGTAAAGCGCGATATAGCTGACATTCGTAAAGATATGGAGTTCCGCTTCGAGAAGACCGACGCGCAGATAGCCGATGTGCGTAAGGACCTGTCCGCAGAGATAGCCGATGTGCGTAA
>NZ_JAHWCO010000400.1:0-6907 GCF_020054415.1 Candidatus Symbiopectobacterium sp.
CGTAGTACTCGCGTTCGATGTAAGTACCGATGATCCTATCGTGCATTTCGGATGATTTTGAATATCCGAGCGTCTTGCGATTGAGCCGTTGCAATCGGTTACGCAGTGTCAGATGTGCACGCTCAATAAGCTGTGTATACAGCTTGCTAACAATGTGTTTTACTTTTGGAAGTTCGTCGTTGTAAGCCCTGTAGCCATCCGTGTTTGCATGACTGACGACGGTAACGCTTATGGCCACTTTTGCCATAACCGTGTTTTTTCACAGGAGATATCTGTTCACAAAACGGGCATCTTACATCAACTTTAGCCACTGTATTCCACATCAAAAACCTGACATTTCACACTGCAATCAACATATTGAATACACGACCGACACAGTAACCTGGGTTTGAATTTCTTGTTTATCGATCGCGAGTGTTTCGCCATTGTCGCTCTGTTTAATCACCAACCCTGGCATGTTTTGGCTGATTTTCATGTTAAGGATAATTTTGCACTCACGCAGCACCGTAGGCGTTACTTTCATACCCAATACCGCTTCTTTAAACTGGATGGCGGTCGCACCGCTGGTGCCGCTGGATACCTGATAGGGAATTTCCGTACCCTGCTTGATGCTGGCCATCTGCTTATGCGCAGTAAAAAGACGCGGGCTGGCGATAATTTCAACCTGGTTCTCATGCTCAAGCGCTGACAATTCTAAATCGAGCAATCTGCCACTCAAGCGCGCCAGATTGAATCCAACGCGACCCGCGGGCGATTCCACCGGCAGGTTAACGTTAAGTGTATTAGTCGCGACTAATACATATTAATGCGGCATTCTATGCAGAGAGCGGCAGCAGCAGGCGCTCTGTCAGCGCCACCGTCGCGTGATGAACTGGTTTATCCGGCAAGGTATCTCACTGTTGTTGCAACGTCGCCAATGCAGGGAAATCATCCAAACGCAGCACCAGCGCAGCGTTCGCCTCACTCGAGTGCGCAAGATGTTGTCGCAAGCGCTCCACGGCAGCACGTTCCGGTTGCAGCGCCGTGTAATATCTCAACGCGGCTGGCATTCCCATCACCAGACCTTGCACCAACCACTGCGTCCATTGTGAGGTTGCCATAAACCTCAGCCACAGAGAGCGCACACTACTCATCATGGGGCTCGTCCTGCAAAGAAAGGCGCTCAACGCGCCAATTCGCCTGAAGGTGAAACGTCAATACCGGCACGTCCCCCTTGGGTGACGCCATTATTTCCTGCCGTGTTTGCACCAGACGTGCTGACGTCAGCGCTGTTTCGGTTGCGAATCGGGAGCTGAAGTGCACGATATCAGCATACTCATGGCTTCTGCACGTCAGATATACCTTGCCATCCTGCACGGTGATGGCAGTAAGCCACAGCCCATCAGGCACCCACTGCACCAGTTGCGTTAACGGCTGTTCATAACCCCGGTTAAGCACTCGGGTGTTGTTTTCTGCCTGCTGCTGCGCGTACCACTGTTGCAGGGCGACCATCAACCGTTCTACCTCACGCCGTTGTGCGCTGTCGGCGAGATGCTTTTGTTGCAACGTGCGCAGCGTTTCCTCCATCGCGCCACGTTGTTGGTCAAGCACCCCACGGTACACCGCCAGCGCGATCAACAAGCTCCCCAGGAAAAACAGCAGCCACAGCCACCAACGGCGAGTATCTCGTACCCATCGGCGTTGACGCCATGGCAACAGATTGACGCGAAAGGTGTGCATTAATCGTCCGTCCGCAGGGCCAAACCACCCGCCACCACAAACTGGGACGGGTTAAGCGGCAGCGGCGGATAGGCTTGATGCAAAATGTCAAACGGCGACCACGATGCCAGCGGGTGCACAGAGAACGAAATGTCCTCGCCACATTCTCCACTGTAATACGTGATTTCACCGCGCTTACCAAGGTAGTGATTGCTCACACAGGTGACGATATCTCCACACTGTGTCACCACGTCTTGCGAGATAACACCAAACGACAGCGGCTGAGATAACGGCGAAACCCACAGCCAGTGATCGGTATCAAGGCGGTGCAACAGCAGGGAATCAGAAGCCACACCCGCCAATTGGGCCATGGTGCGAAACGCGCAGGGCACAATATCCAACACATCCGGAGTTAGTCCGGCACGATGCAGGCAATGTTGCCACTGCGCCACCTCTTCACGTTTGGCCGCGGTGATCAGTAACGCCCCCGGTGACTGGGGCTCACTGCGATAGTCGAGCACCAACGATTCTCGAACAATGGGAAACATACGCGCCGCCTGATGGTCAATATACCAGCCACGATCTAGCTCCCGCAGACGGCTGTCAGGGGCCGTCATAAGCTGCTGCAACACACGCTTGGCCGGAAAGCCAACGCGCAACGATATTCGGCGCGGTAGCATCCGCCACCATTGCGTCAGGACATCGCACAACGCGTCGGAATGCTGTAAACTCCCCTCCCTTAATGTGTCCGCAGGCAGTGGGATTTGCCACCACTGACGCAGTAGCCAGCCATGGCGGCGGCGCTGTACTGCTAGGGCACACAGACATCCGTTTTGTATATATAATCCGACCTGCCAATGGTGATAAGCCATGTTCAATGCGACCTCTCCCTCGTCGTTGAGAAGGGCACGCGTTGCTGAAAACGTGTGCTGAATAAAAGAACGTATCCACAGTGCAGGCTTACCTTTATACTAGCGGGCAATTGTTTAGAAACTGTCCACACGCTACTGAATGGAAAATTCCCGGTGAAGTTCGTAAAGTATTTATTCATCCTTGCAGTGACTTGCATTCTGCTTGGAGCCGCGTCTATATATGGGCTATATCGTTATATCGAGCCTCAGTTGCCCGATGTAGCAACGTTGAAAGATGTCCGGTTACAAACGCCAATGCAGGTGCTCAGCGCCGACGGTGAGCTGATTGCCCAGTTCGGTGAGAAGCGTCGCATTCCGCTGAAGTTGGGTCAGATTCCGCCTGAAATGGTCCACGCATTTATCGCTACCGAAGACAGCCGCTTCTACGAGCATCACGGTGTCGATCCGGTAGGGATTGTGCGCGCCGCCACTATTGCGTTGACCTCCGGGCACGCATCGCAGGGGGCGAGTACCATCACGCAGCAGTTGGCGCGCAACTTCTTTTTGAGCCCTGAACGCACGTTGATCCGTAAGATCAAAGAAGTGTTTTTGGCGATCCGCATTGAACAGTTGCTGACCAAAGACGAGATCCTGGAGCTTTATTTCAACAAGATTTATCTCGGATATCGCGCCTACGGGGTGGGTGCTGCTGCGCACGTCTACTTCGGCCGCTCAGTTGACCAACTGACGCTGAGCCAAATGGCCACCATCGCCGGTTTACCTAAAGCACCGTCCACCTTTAACCCGCTCTACTCCTACGATCGCGCCGTGGCGCGCCGCAATGTGGTGCTGGCCCGTATGCGCGATGAAAATTACATCACGCAGGCCCAGTACGATCAGGCGCGTAGTGAGAAGCTGGTGGCCGACTACCACGCACCGGAGATTGCCTTCTCCGCGTCATATCTGGCCGAAATGGTGCGTCAGGAGATGGTGAAACGCTACGGTGAAGACGCCTATAACGATGGCTACAAGGTCTACACCACCATCACCAAAAAACGTCAGCTCGCAGCAGAAGAGGCGCTACGCAGTAACGTTATGGCCTATGATATGCGCCACGGTTATCGCGGCCCGGAAAAAGTGCTGTGGAAAGTGGGTGAAAGCGCCTGGGATCAAACGCGCATTATCAATGAACTGAAAAACACGCCTAACTACGGTCCGTTAAATCCCGCGGTTATTACCCAAAGCGATGCCGACAAAGCCACCGCGCTGATGGCCGATGGCAGCAGCGTTGTGCTGCCATCGGCCGGTATGAAATGGGCGCGTCCATTTAAATCCGACGTACTGCAAGGGGTGACGCCGCGCCGCGTCACCGATGTGGTGCAAACCGGCCAGCAGGTGTGGGTGCGTAAAGTGGGCAACGACTGGTGGCTGGGACAAGCGCCGGACGTCAACTCCGCGCTGGTGTCCATGAACCCGACCAACGGTGCCATTGAAGCGCTGGTGGGCGGCTTTGATTTCAATCAGAGCAAGTTCAACCGCGCCACACAGGCGCTGCGTCAGATTGGTTCCAATATCAAACCGTTCCTCTACACCGCCGCTATGGATAAGGGGCTGACGCTGGCTACCATCCTTAACGACGTACCGATCACCCGTTGGGATGCGGGCGCTGGCTCAGACTGGAGTCCGAAGAACTCTCCGGCAACCTACGACGGTCCGATTCGCTTACGTCAAGGGCTGGGTCAGTCTAAAAACGTGGTGATGGTGCGCACGATGCGTGCCATGGGCGTTGATTATGCAGCTGATTACCTACAGCGTTTCGGTTTCCCGCAGAAAAACATTGTGCGTACCGAATCGCTGGCGCTGGGTGCTGCCTCCTTCACGCCGCTCCAGGTAGTCAGAGGCTATGCCGTGATGGCCAACGGGGGTTACCTGGTTGACCCTTACTTCATTTCCCGTATCGAGAATGACGCTGGTAACACGCTGTTCAACGCAACGCCAAAAACCATGTGCGACACCTGCAATCTGCCGCTGGTTTATGGTGAAACACCGCGCTCAGCCGTACTCTCAACGGACAGCATGGAGAACGTCGCCACTTCTCAAGAGCAGCAGGGCACTGTGCCTCAACCACAGATTGATGCCGTCACGCCAACCGAAGCGCAGGTAAGTACGCTGCCGTATGCACCGCATGTCATCAGTACGCCGTTGTCGTTTCTGATGAAGAGTGCACTCAACAGTAACGTCTTTGGCGAACCCGGCTGGATGGGAACAGGCTGGCGTGCTGGTAAAGATTTGCAGCGCCATGACATCGGCGGCAAAACCGGCACCACCAACGGTTCCAAAGATGCCTGGTTCTCCGGCTACGGACCCAACCTTGTCACCTCTGTGTGGATTGGCTTTGATGACCATCGCCGCGATCTGGGCCGCAGCACGGTTTCTGGTGCAATTAAAGATCAGATATCGGGTTATGAGGGCGGCGCAAAGAGCGCCCAACCCGCGTGGGATGACTATATGAAAGTCGCTTTGCAAGGCGTGGCAGAGCAGCCGCTGACGCCGCCGCCGGGCGTCGTTACCGTCACCATCGATCGCTACACCGGTAAACTCTCCAGCGGCGGTAGCAACAGCCGTGCGGAATATTTTATCGATGGCACACAGCCTGCGGAGTTTGAAGTCCACGAGGCAGGCACCACCTTGATGGAAAACGGTCAGAGCGAAGAGCTGTTTTAACGCTTCGCCACGGACGAGCACCTTCCCGTCATTCCCGCGCAGGCGGGAATCGCTTACAAATCAAACGGATTATTTCTGCAAGCGTTCCCCGGCCCAGGCCGGGGACGATGAAGGTGTCTGTCCTGCCAACCACTCTCGCGTTAAAAACAGCGCACTGACGTTACGCGCTTCGCGAAAATCAGGCTCCCGCAACAGGCCCAGCAAATTATCCAATGGCCAGCGCACTGGAATCAGCGGCTCAGGCTCATCCCCTTCTCGCGTCTGCGGATAAAGGTCACGCGCAACCACGATATTCATGCGGCTGGAGAAATAGGAAGGCGCCAACGTCAGCGTCGCCAGCAGCGACATCTGGTGTGCGCCGAATCCCGCTTCTTCCATCAATTCACGATTCGCCGCTTCAAAAACGGTTTCCCCCGGATCGATGAGCCCTTTGGGGAACCCCAATTCATACTGCTCGATACCGACGGCGTACTCGCGCACCAGCACCAGTTGATTGTCGATAATCGGCACAATCATCACCGCTTCTCGCCCCGAAGGGCGCATCCGTTCATACACGCGGCGTACGCCGTTGCTGAACTCAAGATCAACCGATTCCACGTTAAACAGGCGCGAGCGAGCCACCGTCTCCACGTTCAGAATTTTCGGTTTTTTCAGATTATTATCCATAAATATATTCGCCCTACGAGGCATTCCTGCGACAACAAAAAAACTGATGTCCGTCAAAAAAAGGCGAGGAATCGGCACCTCTTTTTCCGTAACGGGAACGCCGCAGAATGCAAAAAAAACGTTAATTTTCTTTTTTGATATTGCTCACATTGTGCGTTAACAGGCCATCTTACCGCAACTCTGAAAAGACTCAATTTACGTAATCGCAACAAATAACAAACATTACGGCTTTTCCCCGAAAAAAATAAAAGTCAACACATCACAATAAATTCAGATTTTCCCCATGTTTTCTTCTGATTTTCTCTTGGTAGGATCGGAGAAATATAGGAAAAATTTATTGCGTTAATGAGTGATTCAAGCTGATTAACAATGACATACGGATTATCACTCTCGGGATAAGTTTGCTAGTATCCGAATTATCAGCGTTGGAATGAGGATGGCATGAGCACAATAGTTATTCTTTTATCCCTATTGTTTGCCTGTCTTATCGTCATCGGAGGGGCTTTGTGGAATAAATAGAACTTTTGGGTAATCATCGGAGCAGATCACCACAGTTGTTTCAAAATCAGGTCTCCATGGCAAAACAAAATTTTAAAATCACCAACTGGCCCTCTTATAACAAGGCCCTCAAGCAGCGCGGTTCTCTAACCTTATGGCTAGATGAATCAGCCATTGCTGCATGGACGGAAAAAAACACTACTGAACGGCGTGGACGACCGCTCCACTACTCAGATATGGCCATCACCACATTCCTGATGATGAAACGCGTGCTTGGCCTTTCATTGAGGGCGTTACAGGGCTTTGTTGACTCGATTCTTAAACTGATTAAATTGTCGCTGCATTGTCCAGACTATTCGCTGATCAGCAAGCGAGCAAATAAATTGAACATCATCATAAAAACTACAACCAGTGGTGAAATCTCACATATGGTCATTGATGGAACTGGCCTGAATGTCTTTGGCGAAGGC
>NZ_JAHWCO010000194.1:0-1495 GCF_020054415.1 Candidatus Symbiopectobacterium sp.
GGCTTTGTGTTTGATAATGGGATTGTTAGTATGAAGCATGAGAGTTACCTCGCGTTTTGTTTAAGGATTAGGCACCCATATCAAAACCGGTAACTCTCAACCTTTCAAGGTCCAGTGTCAGATCTAGTCGCGACTAATACAAGTCACCCACTGCAAACACAGCGCGGCACGACCAAAATGCTTATCCTGTGATGCCACTTGCACGCTGCACGCCCCGCCACCATCGCGCGTATGAACAGTAAAGCAGTCATTTAATCCATCGGCCAGCTCATTAACCCAACTGACTGACGCATAAGGGTGCAGAGAGAATGTGGCGTTGAGATCGATATTACCGCACACACGCCAGCCAAGACGAACTTCTAACGAGTTCAGGTTCTTTTCTTCATAGCGAACGGCAGTACATAACGATTCCCGGTCATCAAATCCGTTGATACGATAATGGGTATAATCCATTTCGACCAACGGACCAGTACGCCATGCGCACAATGAGAGATCATAACCGCTCATCAGACACGTGCTGACAAACTGGGCTTCTGTTTCACCGCTCAGTGTATTATCCAGCAACACAGGCCAACCCGCAGACTGAATATGCACATCGCTGCGGGTATCTATTGAAGCGCGCCCGCTTGAAATATCTCCCGCAGCCCACAGCGGCCCACGGTCATGCCACAGGGAGTAGATCCCAGCCTGCCATGTGTCACTTTTCAGATGTCCATCTCGCTCCAGTTCATCAGTCTTGCGCATGATGCTCAGGCTGCCACCCACAGTGACACTGTCACTCAATGTATAATCCAGCAATGCATAGGGCATTACCGCACGCGCATTTTTTTGTCGAGCCAGACCGAACCCGGAAGATGGCAGCTGCTGCCCTTCAACCCCTACAGCCCGTCCAGCGATCCTGTGCTGCCGAAATCGCAGAATGCAGCTGATCGGTATCAGTGATTTCCAGCAGCAAGCTCGAGATCAGACGAGAAACGTCGCCTAGGCGCTGTGCCACGCGATCAGGACCTAACGCATCCGTCAGCACCGTCTCGTTGTCAAGGTTGGGGTTATGCCAGGTTGCTCCCCCCGGAATGGCCGGGTTAGTGGTCTGCTCATAACCATCTAAATCACCGATCTCCCAGTTGGTCGCCTCCATATACAGCACCGGTATGCTGAAGGCATTATTAAAGATGTCGCCATCGCTGCAACAGCCGGTACCAGCAGGATAGTCAGAATTAAGGCCCGGGTTGGTAAACAGTTCGATGCCTAGGCTGTGTCCCTTAAATGCCTGAGTTATAGTAACCGTATGTTTCCACAGTATATTGAACTATGGCTCTCTACGACCTTCCCGATGAAGCGTGGATGATCATCCAGTCTTTACTGCCTGCTGAACCAGCAATACCACGTGCCGGACGTCCATGGGCAGAACATCGTAAAATCATCAATGGTATGTTCTGGATTCTGTGCTCAGGTGCTCCATGGCGTGATTTACCTGAGCGATATGGTCCGTGGA
>NZ_JAHWCO010000500.1:0-3312 GCF_020054415.1 Candidatus Symbiopectobacterium sp.
ATTACTTTGCCGATGACGTAACCGTTACAGGCCAGCAGGTTGCACAACGTCTGCTGATTGGTAATCAAATTCTTAACCCATCAAAAGAGCAACGAAACGAAGACGGAACGCCTAAAAACTTCCCCATCCCGTCTCAAAAGGAATTCACAAATGCAATTGCCGATACGCTTGATAAGGTATTTGCAAATATGCCCCAAGCGTATCAGCAGGGCGAACAAGCCATTCGTTCTTATTATGTTGCTCGTGCGGCTGAGAAGGGGGTGATAACCGGCGTAATTGACCCAGATATTATTAAGGAGTCGATCAAGGCTGTTATAGGGATCGTGGTTGACATTAACGGGCAAAAAACCATAACCCCATGGGGAATGTCAGAACTGTCATTCAAAACCGCATCCAAGCGAGCATTTAGTGACGCTGTAACCAATCAGGGTCTTCCTCCTGCCGCGCTTGATAAATTCGAAAGCATGGGGATGCAGTACGTTGGTAAAGATCAGTACCTGATGATTTACGGGAAATCCCCGCTGCTAGACCCATCGGGTAAAAAAGTGATCATCAATCTTAGCGGGGCGGGCCAATGAATATTTTAGATTTTGACGCTCGAGGCATTGAAACAATAAAAAACCAACCTGGAGGGATCCAGATTAAGGATATTGGCCCCGCCTTTGTTGATTGGAACGCTCCGCCTGATTTAATTAACGGTGCCTTTCGTGGGTTAAATAACGTCGATTACACGGTAGAAAAAAACCTCGCTGATGCGTTTAGGCCATTAACAGCAGCGGCAGGTTTGGATAAATCGTGGGATGAACGAATTGAAAACATAGCCAGAATTGGTGAAACCAGTAAACCAGATCCGTTAACGACCAGCACGGTAGGGCAATTATTAGATGGCTTTGGCGAAGTTATAGCGCCCGCAGCTGTGGGATCCGCATTGGGGGGGCCGATTGGTGCTGCTGGCTTGAATGGCGTAGCAACCACGCAGGTTAGATATGATGAGGCTTTAAAGAAGGGGGTCGATGATAACACCGCATTTGGAAAGGCCATATTAGAAGGTGGCGTAAACGCTGTTGGCGTAGTAATCCCCGCCGCTCCTTTTGCAAAAAGCCTCAGTACCCGATTGTTGGCTGGAGCTGCAAGTAATGCCGGTTTGGGTGTCGCTCATCGCGCCGCAACACATGAATTACTGGAGCGGAACGGATATAAAGAAATGGCCCAGCAATACAGGGCTTTTGATAAAACCGTGCTGGCGACCGATGTGATCCTTGGTGCTGCGTTCGGCGGGCTGGCCCACCTTTACGCTCGCCCATCGCCTGAGATTGTAGATGCTGCAATGACCGCTCGTGGCGCTGAGCATTTCAGTGAGTCTACCGCCCCCGGCTTACCTGTCGATATTGAGTCCAGCGTGGTGCATCAAAACGCTCTGGATCTAGCCATGCGGCAACTGGACGCTGGCGAGAGGGTGGACGTGTCGTCACTTGATGGCGTAAACGACGCAGCATTCCTTCTTCACAACGAATCTACGGTTTCAGCAGAAACAATCCGTTTGCGCGGACTGGCGGACCAACTATTGACCAGAGGGGAAAGAAAAGAACTTCAGCAAGATATTCACAACTTAGAGTATTCGATCTCTCAATTGGAGACCAGCAAAGCGGAAATATCAGGACTGCGTACCGGTAATAGCCGCAGCGCCAGAATTAAGAGGAATGAACTGGAGCAGATCGATTCTCAAATAGCACCGCTAGCTGATGAATTGGCAGTAAAAAAAGATACTTTGCTAAATAACATAAAGGGTGGCATTAACTTCGAGGCTAAGGCTGACCTATCACGACTGGAGCAGGGGATTGTTCCAGCATATTTGCGTCTGATGTTACGTGATGAGGCGGGAATAACAGAGAGAATGCAGGAACGGCCCCCTATAGCAGATATTTCATCGCTACAAGACAGCCGCGCCCCGCGCGCTCAAGAGAATACCTCTGGCGCTGGTAGTGGTAAGTATCCCCCATCCGTTGAACGACTAAGAGCACTGGTGCTGGCTAACCCTGAGGCTAAAGTTATTTCCGCATTTGATAATGAGGGAACGCCGCTTCAGCAAAATGTCACGGAGGTTATGGCTGATATCGACGCCAACCTGCAAACAGCACGCCGCGAATCCACCATGTTTGATACAGCCGTCTCTTGTTTTTTGCGTAGGGGATAACCATGCATCCGAATTGTATTCAGGAAGTAGAGAGTGCCATCGGAAGAAAGCTGACGAAAGCGGAAACCGACGGGATAGATACAACGATAAGCTATCACCTGCGTGAACTTGCAAGAGAAGATCGCCAGCGTTTCCGTTCACTATCCCAGCAAGACAGACTGATGGAGGCGGCACAGTGTGCAATGGTTGCCCATATTCAGCGTGCTGAAAAAATCGCAGAGCGCCGGGCGCTTAATATGGTGGCTCAGGTTAAAAACGTTGAGTCATTAACCGAGCGTGCCACCGTTCTTGGCGGCAAAGCCCCTTTTCACAAAGCCCTGTTTGAACGGCTGCGGCAATTGGATGTCCGCGTTCGAGGTGAGCGCGCGGCGGCATTCAGTGAAATAGTTGACACGATCAATGCTGTCGAGCCCAGATTTCTTGGTCTGTTCGATAACCCCGTAGCGACGAAAGCGTTTATCTATGAGGTTTACGGTATCAATACCGGGAATCCGGTAGCAGCAAAAGCCGCAAAAGCATGGAACCAGCAGATTGAAGGGTTGCGCCAGCGGGCTAATTCTGCGGGCATGGATATTGGTAAACTTGATTATGGCTACGTCCCGCAGCCGCATGATCTAGCACACATGGTTAAGGCGGGCAAAGAAAAGTGGACTGACTTTATTCTGCCTGTTCTTGATCGCTCCCGATATCTGAATGAAGACGGTACCGCGATGGATACCGGGCAGATGCGGGACTTTCTCGGCAAAGCCTATGACACAATCACGACTCAGGGAAATAATAAGCTTGAACCTGGTCAGGTTGCTATGGGCAGCCGGGCATCCAAGGGTGATGAGTCACACCGCCAGATTCATTTTAATGGCGCTGACGGCTATCTAAAATACATGGATACCTATGGGCAGGGTACTGTTTTCGAGGGAATGCAAAGCCATATTTTCGGCATAACAAAAGATATTGCGCTAATTGAGGAAATGGGGCCCAACCCCAGCAGGACGTTTGATCTACTCAGGGATACCGCCACAAATAAGGATGCAATCAATCTACGAAAACACCCTGCGTCATCCCGTGAATTTGGTGCAACGCCAGAAATGGTGTGGGATACGCTAAACGGTTCGTTGAAT
>NZ_JAHWCO010000235.1:0-1720 GCF_020054415.1 Candidatus Symbiopectobacterium sp.
ACGGTTATGGCAAAAGTGGCCATCAGCGTTACCGTCGTCAGTCATGCAAACAAGGATGGCTACAGGGCTTACAACGACGAACTTCCAGAAGTAAAACACATTGTTAGCAAGCTGTATACGCAGCGTATTGAGTGTGCACATCTGACACTGCCTAACCGATTGAAACGGCCCAATCGCAAGACGCTCGGATATTCAAAATCATCCGAAATGCCCGATAGGATCATCGGTACTTACATCGAACGCGAGTACTGCGTTTGATGCTACATCAACTCATTGAATACACGACCATGGAGTCGAACCAGCGAAAACACTGGCCCGAGATATAAGAGGTGCGTTTATTGAGCTGTATTCTCCTGATGGATCCGCTTCATTTCCTTGCGGTAATGATTCATCAGAAGGGTAAATGCATTGGACACATCGGGTGTATTGCTCAACGTTCCTGCACGGACCATTTCAAGCACAACCTCATGAGCTGCCCGCTCTGGGTTTGTTAAAGGATTTAATTTATCTGACATAAAATTTCCTCTTTGGTTATAGGGAATAAGGGGATACCACCGCCGCCTGAGGTGGAGAAGTAAACCAGGCATTAAACCACAGCGGATTAATGAGTCTGCTCTGTTTTAACCGCTCTTTTTACAACGAGCCTCGCGCTCTACGGAAGGCACCGACAACGTTCCGAACCTTTGCCCAGATGTTTTTGGGGTGTGGTGGGCTGAATAAAAATTATAGCCAACACCAGGACTATACCCGTTCACCATACCACCAACACCATCTTTTGGAGGGAATATGGCTACTATCATTTACCGTAAATCCGTAAATCCGTAAATCCGTTAATCCTGTTAGCAGAACCAACGCCGCTATTCGCCGTCATGCCAGACGCAAGGCAGAGGCAATCCGTCGTGAACTGGTGACATCCCGTATCGATAATGTATTGGGGCAGAAGCCAGAAAAACGCAAAGCGCTTAACCGAATTGAATTGGCCTTCAAGCACAAACGTGCGCCACGAATTAATTTCGGCTTACTGAGCAAGTTCAGAGAACAAATTAACCGTTTCGCCGAAAAGTACGACATTGTTAAGCGTCTTAACCATCGCATCTGGCACAGCAAGCCGAAAACGGAGTATGGCATTACCGCCAGAGTAAGGCAGACATATTAACTTGGCAGCACTGATTAGAAGGCGTTGTCAACGCCAGTGATATAAGACGGTAATTCACCATTTGGATTGTCCGCTCCACCCAACATGTTGTTTCCTTCATGTTCTCACACCAGAAATGACATCAGCATGCTGAGCAGAGAGGACTTTTACATGATAAAGCAAATGCGCCAGCAGGGTGCGTATATTGTCGATATTGCCACTCAGGTTGGTTGCTCTGAGCGGACTGTCAGACGCTACCTGAAATACCCTGAACCTCCGGCCAGAAAAACACGCCACAAAATGGCCAAACTCAGGCCGTTCATGGACTATATCGACATGCGTCTGGCAGAGAACGTCTGGAACGGCGAGGTCATCCTCGCGGAAATTAAAGCGATGGGTTATACCGATGGACGCTCCATGTTGCGTTACTACATCCAGCCCAAGCGTAAGATGCGGCCATCGAAGAAAACGGTTCGCTTCGAAACTCAGCCCGGTTACCAGCTTCAGCATGACTGGGGGGAAGTTGAGGCTGAGGTTGCCGGGCAACGATGCAGGGTTAACTTCGCGGTTAACACGCTGGGGTTC
>NZ_JAHWCO010000694.1:0-3326 GCF_020054415.1 Candidatus Symbiopectobacterium sp.
AGGAAAAATAGCCCGGTAGTGGAAAGCGCAGAAGAAACACGCTAACACGATAAAAAAGTCAGGTTCCCGGATGATCGATACGATGCGAAAACGTGATCGACCTTAGATGCGAATCGATGATCGATCGCATGCGAATATGCATTCAGGCGAAAGCGGGCGATGTAATTTCTATTATCGGGTCGTCAGGGTCAGGGAAAAGTACGCTGCTGCGTTGCATCAAATTTCTGGAAAAACCGTGCTAGGGTGCGATATTCGTCAACGATGAAGAGATTCGCATGGTGCGTGACACTAATGGACAACTGAAAGTATTTGATAAGAAACAACTGCAACTGCTACGCACACTGTTGACCATGGTCTTTCAGCATTTCAACCTGTGGAGCTTTATGACCGCACTGGAAAATGTCATGGAAGCGCCAGTGCAGGTACTGGGATTGAGCAAAGCGGAAGCCCGCGAGCGTGCGGTGCGTTATCTGGATAAAGTAGGGATTACTGGCGAGGCGCAGAATAAATACCCGTCCAATCTCTCCGGTGGGCAGCAGCAGCGAGTCTCCATTGCCCGTGCGCTGGCGATGGAACCGGAAGTGCTGCTGTTTGACGAACCCACGTCCGCGTTGGACCCTGAACTGGTGGGGGAAGTGTTGCGTATCATGCAGCAACTGGTGGAAGAGTGCAAAACCATGGTGGTCGTCACCCATGAAATGGAGTTTGCTCGTCACGTATCAAGCCATGTGATCTTTTTGCATCAGGGTGTGATCGAAGAAGAAGGTCCGCCAGATCGCGTAGTTGGCAACCCGGCGAGTCCCCGTTTGCAGCAGTTTCTCTCTGGTGCGTTGAAGTAACTGGCGCCGTTATCAACAGGGCGTATTTTGCGATGTTCGACGATACGCCCTGTGGCTATTTTTTCCCGGTGACTTCTTTGAGCGCGTCTTCCAGTTCGTAATAGCGAAAACCGAATCCATCGGCCTCCAGCCGATGTGGTGTGGCACGCTGTCCACCCAATACCAGCGTGGCGGCTTCTCCCATCAGCAGTTTGAGTGCAAATGCGGGCACGCGCATAAAACATGGGCGATCCAGCACGTGGGCCAACATGGCGCAGAACTGCTCATTGCGTACAGGATAGGGGGCCGTCATGTTAAAGGGGCCGCGAAGAATCGGGTTATCCAACAAGTAAAGAATGGCATTGACCATATCGTCGATATGAATCCACGGCATGTACTGTTTGCCCGAACCTAAGGGGCCACCCAGCCCGACGCGGAAGGGGGGCAGCATTTTTGCTAATGCACCGCCGTTAGCAGCCAGTACGATGCCCGTGCGCAGCAGACAGACGCGTGTGCGATCGCTCTCCGCACTCAGCGCCAATTCCTCCCAGCGCGCACAGAGTTGATGGGTAAATTCGGGCGTCGGTGATTCATCCTCGGCGATGAATGCCGCCCCTTGATTGCCGTAATAACCGACCGCAGAACCGGAAATGAATACCGCTGGCGGCGAGGCGCTGGCTTTAATCAACGTAGCCAAATGCTCGGTAAGCTGCCAGCGACTCTCGCTCGGTTTCAGCTTTTGTTGCGGCGTCCAGCGTTTGTCCGCAATCGGTTCTCCGGCCAGATTGATGACGGCATCAATATCATCCAGTGAGGTGTGATTTTGCAGCGTTGACCAATACTCTACGCGCTCGCCGAGTGCCTGACGTGCGTGCGCTGTATCGCGAGTGAGTACCGTGACATGGTGAGATAAAGACAGTAATCGAGCAATCAGGTGGCTGCCAATCAGGCCTGTGCCGCCCGTAATCAGTAGTTGCACCGTTGCCTCACTTATTCCCTATCGGTTCTGATGGCGCTTTAAGGATGTAACCTAGTACGTGTCCGTATTTTTATCATGAATGCTAATGATAATAGGTGATTCTGCGCGAGATACCGTGACGATCAGGTAAAAAATCGCTGCATTTCAGTACGCCTCGCTGCCCTTGAGATTGGCAAAGCCTGCTGCATTATGGGGCGAACTGCTGCAAAACATCGCAGGTTGAATGGCGGCGATGGTTGACTTACCTGCGCAATGTCAAGTTGTGTAAGGTCTTTTCGTCTTTGGTATGCGCTTTGCGCTGTGACTCCCATAGGTTATTTCTACGGGATAAACAACACGCAAACCAACAGTGCACAACCAGGATTAAAAAGGATGCTCGGTAGCTTCCATTTATGGGGCATTGCTGTCGGGTTGGTGATTTACGGTGAGTATTTTGGCTGGAGCTACGGCTGGGCGCAGGCAGGCACGCTGGGCTTTTTGATCACCTCATTGGCGATTGCGGCCATGTATTGCGCCTTTATCTTCAGTTTCACGGAACTGACGACATCCATTCCCCACGCCGGTGGGCCTTTTGCCTATGCCTACCGCGCTTTTGGCACAACCGGGGGCTTTATTGCAGGTTTTGCCACGCTGATTGAATTTGTGTTTACACCGCCGGCCATTTCCATGGCGATTGGTGCCTATCTCAACGTACAGTTCCCGTCTTTAGACCCCAAATGGGTTGCGGTGAGCGCCTATCTGATCTTTATGGGGTTGAATATTCTGGGGGGTTGGCATTGATGCTACCTTTGAACTGCTAGTCACCTTACTGGAGATTTTCGAACTGCTGGTGTTTATGGGGTGGTAGCACCTGGATTAGAATGGGCAAACTTTGCTCGTGGCGGTTGGGCGGGGATGGACAGTTTCAGTCCGATTGCCTTATCCGGTATTTTTTCCGCCATTCCCTTTGCTATCTGGTTCTTTCTCGCCATTTAGGGGGCGGCGATGGCCGCTGAAGAAGCGAAAGATCCTAAACGCACCATTCCTCGCGCCTTTGTCGGTGGCATACTGACCTTAAGCTTGCTGGCAATGGGGGTGATGCTGTTTGCCGGCGGGGTGGGGGATTGGACGCAGCTTTCTAGGTTGTGTCCCTTAATTGCCTGATTTATAGTAACCGTATGTTTCCACAGTATATTGAACTATGGCTCGCTACGACCTTCCCGATGAAGCATGGATGATCATCCAGTCTTTACTGCCTACTGAACCAGCAATACCACGTGCCGGACGTCCATGGGCAGAACATCGTAAAATCATCAATGGTATGTTCTGGATTCTGTGCTCAGGTGCTCCATGGCGTGATTTACCTGAGCGATATGGTCCGTGGAAAAACGTATATAACCGCTTTAATCGGTGGTCAAAATCGGGTGTGATTAACATTATTTTCAACAGGTTACTTTCTGCTCTTGATGCGCATGGTCTCGTTGACTGGTCTGCCACGGCGCTGGATGGCAGTAATATCCGGGCGCTGAAATGTGCTGCCGGTGCTCAAA
>NZ_JAHWCO010000351.1:0-2173 GCF_020054415.1 Candidatus Symbiopectobacterium sp.
CACTGCGTAACCGATTGCAACGGTTCAATCGCAAGACGCTCGGATATTCAAAATCATCCGAAATGCACGATAGGATCATCGGTACTTACATCGAACGCGAGTACTACGTTTGATGCTACATCAACTCATTGAATACACGACCCGTCAGCCCAAGATCGCGCCAGTGGGTAACAGTTTGCGTCGCCCCGCAGCGATGTGTAATAGAGAACAGCGCATCGAGCTGTTGCGCGTTCAAACCCGGCAGCGGATTATCCTGATTCACTAATACCACCAGCGCATCCATCGCCACCGGCACAGCCAGTGGTGGACACCCATAGCGTTGCACAAAGGCCTCAATCTCACTGGCCTTCATGGCACTGCTCATCGGACCGAGTTGTGCCGCGCCGGAGGCAAGTGCCGTAGGGGCCGATGGCGACCCCGCCGCCTGCATATGTACGTTAACGCTGGGATAATGCTGGTTGAAATCGGCGGCCCAAAACGCGATCAGCGTCGCCAGGGTATCAGAGCCGGCACTGGAGAGATTACCCGCCAGCATTTGCTCACTGCGCGCAGTGTGGCTCCAGCCACTGAATAACAGCGCAGCACAGAGAAATAAACCCGAAAAAAGCGGGGCTGGCATCATAGGTCAACTATCCATCAGGCCGAAGGGGCGGTGCTATTATCCGACAGAGAGGCAGGGACAATCAACCTGTTAGGAAGCGTAAACATAAAACGCGCTCCGGCACCCTGTTCACTGAGGATCTCCAGCCGCGAATCATGGTGGCTGAGCGCATGCTTAACGATGGCAAGCCCCAATCCGCTGCCGCCCGTTTGGCGTGAGCGGGCTTTGTCCACACGATAAAAACGCTCCGTCAGGCGAGGGATGTGCTCGGCGGCGATACCAGGACCATTATCGCTGACTTGAAACTGCGCACCTTGCGTGATTTTTTGCCAGCACACTTCAATGCGCGTACCTTCCGGCGTGTGATTAACCGCGTTGTACACCAGATTGGAGAAGGCGCTGTGCAACTGCTCTTCATTGCCGTAAACGCTCAACCCATCGTTGATGCGAAACACAATTTCGTGACGATCCTGACTCAGCGTCTGTGCTTCGCGTTGTAGTATGCGCAGCATACGGGGCACATCGACCTTTTCCGCCAGATTGATCGGTGCTGCCGCTTCGATTTTCGATAACGTGAGCAACTGTTTCACCAACCCATCCATGCGCCGCGTCTGCTCCTGAATGGTTGCAAGCGCTTTGCTGCGTAAGGCACCGTCCAGCGAATCGTCCTGCATAATCTCCAGGTAACCTTGCAGCACGGTGAGCGGAGTGCGTAATTCATGACTGACGTTGGCGAATAAATTACGCCGAGCCCCTTCCAACTGGTGCATCTGGGTAATGTCGCGAACGACCATCAATAACTGCCCTTCCGAGTACGGCATAACACGGAATTCGACATTGTGTGAATTGATCAACTGCAGGGTCAAGGCCCGGGAGAAATCCTGCTGACGCATGTATTGGGTGAACTCGGGATAGCGCAGCAAGTTGAGGATATTCTGGCCGTTATCTTCCGGCCAACGCAGGCTGAGCAAGTGCTGCGACAGACCGTTGCACCAGATAATGGTGCCCTCTTCGGTGGTGATCACCACACCATCGGGCAGCGACTCGGCACCGCTGCGAAAACGCTTGATCAGCAAAGCCAGCTCGCGCCGCCGCCGCCGATTGCGCAGTTGCATTTGATACAACCCGTAAAACAGCGGCTCCCAACTCCAGCGCCCGGGTGGCGGCGTCATGCTGCGATCGACCCACAGCCAGTAGGAGAGTTTAAGCTGGTTGTAATAATTCCAGCCAAGCACCACCAGCACCGCCGCCAGCATAAACCAGGGCAGGTAGCAGAAAATCAGGCCAAGCAGCAGGGCTGGCAAGCAAAAAAAAACCAGCTCCAATGCCAGCTTTTTCCACGAAAGACGTTCTAACACGTTAAAAATTCTCCGCTTTGGCGGTATTCAGCCACGATGTCGCGCTCGCTATAGCTCACGCGCACATCAATAACGGGCTTTGTTGAATAAATCAGAACCTGTAATGACTGCGCCCCATACGGGTCGATTGTTACGTGATGCGAATACTGTTCGGCATTCCTAATAGCGTGATCCGGTTAAGCGCTTTGACCATGGCCATGGCTTCACCCACCTG
>NZ_JAHWCO010000561.1:0-13529 GCF_020054415.1 Candidatus Symbiopectobacterium sp.
CAGGTGGGTGAAGCCATGGCCATGGTCAAAGCGCTTAACCGGATCACGCTATTAGGAATGCCGAACAGTATTCGCATCACGTAACAATCGACCAGTATGGGGCGCAGTCGTTACAAGTTCTGATTTATTCAACAAAGCCACGGCAATGTTGTAACCTTAGGGCAATTCCCCGGTGAAGCGGAGAACAGTTGCGCTATCGTCACCTATGATTTTAACCGACGCGGAGGTGTGCCGCAGAACCGGGAAACGTTTGGATACCGGTTGCGCACGGGTGCGTGGGAAACGCAAGTCGGCGTCGCTGATTGTAGAGGCAGTGGATGGGAGCGGCGGCTTGATCCGCAGGAAGTGACGGTAACGCGATTTGAAGTGATCGCATGGCGTAATGTGACCGGACTGACGCTCTATGAAGTACACCTGGCGGGACGCTGGTTTCGTCGCCCTGATATTGCGCGTCATACGGTGCTCTGGATTGCAGGGCGTAATGCATGAAACGTTGTTGCCAGCAGGGCAACAGTGCACTCTTGATGGTGATGTTGCTGTCAGCCGTGGTGCTGCTGTTAATGACGGGGATGCAACGGCAGTTGGACAGCGCTCTCTATGTTACCCATGATGAACGCCGCTATTGGCAAACGCTGACGTTGGCCGAATCATCGCTACAATGGGGCATTGGGCAGGTATGGCTTATGGGAAGTCGTAGCGGTGAACAATGCCTCAACTCTGTAACAGAAGGGCTGCGAGTCTGTTTACGACAAGTGCCTGGTGAATACTATATGTTGCTGCGCGGTGAGGGGCATCTTTCCGGCTCTTCATCGGTGATGGTGCTCTATCAGCGCGTGGTACCCATTGAGCCTGACGGTGATACCAGCCCGTTGAAGCCCATCGCGGGGTGCTGGTTGGATTTTTGCACCGAAAGGCAGGAGGCCATTTGTGGCGGATAGCCTGAGAATCCCTTCTGGAGGATGTCGACAACGACAACAAGGGGGTGGGTTGGTGGAAACCGCCATCGCCGCGCTGTTTTTTGCCATATCGGTGTTAGGATTACTGCAATATCATCAGCGGTTGCAGCAAGCCTTTGTACATCAATGGCAGCAACGGCAAGCATGGCATCTGGCATATCAGCAGCTTGCCATTTATGCTGCTGGTCGAGGAGGGGAGGCATCGGCGTTGCTTGAACGCGACCTTTCTCCAGGATGGCAGTTACATTTGACGGAGCAGTTCCAGACGGCAGCGTGTTTGCGAGTCTCCTCGACGGTGGCAACGTCACAGCATTATCAGGCATGCTTGTACCGTTGGTTTTGTTTTACTGATACGAATAGGCGAACCGTGCCTGAGGGCAATTTACGGTAAGCGGGATTTGCGGGCACCGAAACGGGAATCATCATGTTCAGGGTTTATCACTCAAATCAGTTAGATATTTTGAAAACGCTGATGGTGACGCTGATAGCGCGCCAACCGTTACAGGATCCTTTTCAGCCTGAAACGATCCTGGTTCAAAGCCCTAGTATGGCGCAATGGTTACAGATCGAACTTGCTACTCACTTTGGTATTGCTGCCAATCTGCATTTTCCTTTGCCCGGCGTTTTTCTGTGGGACATGTGTCGGCGCGTGTTGCCGGATATCCCGGCGGAAAACACCTTCAGCAAGGAAGCGATGACCTGGAAGTTAATGCATATTCTGCCTCAGCAGCAGGATAACCCATCATTCTCGCCGTTGAGCCACTACTTGCAAGACGACGCCGATAAACGCAAGCGGCATCAACTGGCAGGGCGGGTTGCGGATCTGTTCGATCAATACCTGATTTATCGGCCTGAGTGGATCAAACAGTGGCAAGCCGGTGCGCTGGTGGAAGGATTGGGGGATGCGCAGGTGTGGCAAGCCGAACTGTGGAGTGCGCTTTTGCAATACAGCGCGCAACTTGAACAGAAAGAGTGGCACTACGCTCGTCTTTATCAGCGCTTTATCGAGTCGTTGGAGCAGGCCACTACTTGTCCACAAGGGTTACCGCCGCGCGTGTTTATCTGCGGTATTTCAGCGCTACCGTCGGTATATTTGCACGCGCTGCGTGCATTGGCAAAGCATATTGATGTGCATCTGCTGTTTACTAACCCATGCCGGAATTACTGGAGTGATATTCAGGATCGCCATTTCTTGGCGAAGCTGAAAAGTCGTCAGCGTCGCTTGCACAGCAACAGCGCGGAGGAGCAATACCGTCCGCTGTTTCGCGATCCCGCCAATATCGATGGGTTATTCAACGATGAGGGGGAACAGCGCATTGTCAATCCGCTGCTGGCAAGCTGGGGAAAACTGGGGCGTGACCATCTCTATCAGTTGGCGCAGATCGACGAGGTCGATGATATTGAAGCCTTTGTCGAGCTTGATGGTACAACGCTATTGCAACAAGTGCAGCGCGATATTCTGGAGCTTGAAGACGGCAGCGTGATTGCCGATAGCGCACAAGCGCAGGCCAGCAGTGAGCGCAAGCGCTTGCTTACGCCGCAGGATGCTTCTCTCACCTTTCACGCCTGCCACAGTCCGCAGCGTGAGGTTGAAGTATTGCACGACCAACTGCTGGCGATGATGGCGGAGGATGAAACACTCACGCCGCGTGATGTTATTGTTATGATGGCGGACATTGATAGTTATACGCCTTTCATTCAGGCGGTGTTTGGTAATGCGCCGACAGCTCGCTATTTGCCTTTTGCTATTTCTGACCAGCGAGCCCGCCACGCTCATCCGATTCTGCCAGCGTTTCTCAGCTTGCTGGAATTTCCACACAGTCGTTTTACCGCCGAGCATGTGCTTTCACTGCTTGAAGTCCCGGCGCTTTCTTCCCGTTTTGGTATCGATGAAGAAGGGCTTCGCCGTTTGCGGCTGTGGGTGATGGAATCTGGCGTGCGCTGGGGGCTTGATGATGACAACGTGCGCGATCTTGATTTGCCGGTTACCGGCCAGCACACCTGGCGCTTTGGCCTGACACGCATGCTGTTGGGCTATGCGATGAACAGCTGCGCGGGTGCTTGGCAGGGCGTGTTGCCCTACGATGAATCGAGTGGGTTGATTGCCCAACTGGTGGGGCAACTGGCGGAGTTGTTGGCGCAACTCACTCAATGGCGTCAGCGTTTACGGGTAGCGCGCACGCCAGCAGAATGGTTACCGTTATGTCGGCAATTGTTGGACGATCTCTTCATTGCGGATAGCGACAGCGATGCTGCGCTGTCACTGATTGAGCAGCAGTGGCAGGCGATGCTGGGAGCGGCAGTCGCCAATGCGTTTGAGGAAACGATCCCGGTGGCGCTGCTGCATGACGATTTGGCCCAGCGTTTGGATCGGGAAAAACTGAGCCAGCGCTTTCTCGCCGGTGCCGTTAACTTCTGTACGCTGATGCCCATGCGTTCGATTCCCTTCAAAGTGGTCTGCCTGCTAGGGATGAACGACGGTGTTTATCCGCGCACGCTGCCTCGGTTGGGGTTTGACCTGATGGCACAGAAGGAACAGCGCGGTGACCGCAGCCGTCGTGATGATGACCGCTATTTGTTTCTGGAAGCGCTGATCTCGGCGCAACAGCGGCTCTATATCAGTTACATCGGTCGTGCCATTCAGGACAATACGCAGCGTTATCCCTCCGTGTTGGTGAGCGAACTGATGGAGTATTTGGCGCAAAGCTACCATTTGCTAGGGGATGAGGCGCAAGATCTGGATACCAGCGCTGCACACGTATGTGCGCATCTGTGCCGCGAACATACCCGTATGCCGTTTGACAAGGATAACTTCCTTGAGCACGCGCAACCGTGCAGCTTCGCCAGTGAATGGCTGGCCGCCGCTGGGCGCTCCGGATTGCCGCAGCCGCTGTTTGATACGCCACTGGAGCCTATCACTTACCCCGATATTACGCTGGATGCGTTGAAACGTTTTTATCGTCACCCTGTCAAAACCTTTTTCCAAGCGCGTTTGGGCGTGAACTTTGTCGTTCTGAACGATGAACTGCTCGATGAGGAGCCATTCGCTTTGGATAACCTCAGTCGCTATCAGTTGAACGCGCAATTACTGAATGCGCTGATTGCGCAAGAGGATGCCGATGAACTATTACAGCGCGCCCGCGCGGCGGGCGAGCTGCCCTATGGCGCTTTCGGTGAGTTGTATTGGCAAAAACAGCGCCAGGAGATGCAAGCGCTGGCTGACAGCGTCGGCGCGGAGCGTGATGCGACGGGAATGACCAGCCTGGAAGTGGACATGATGCTAGACGGTGTACGTCTGAGTGGCTGGGTGATGCAGGTACAGCGTGATGGCCTGTTGCGCTGGCGACCGGCGCGCTTAGGGATGAAAGATGGCGTGGCCCTGTGGTTGGATCATCTGGCGTACTGCTTAGTGGGCGGTACGGGAGAGAGCCGCATGTATGGCCGTGAAGAGACGGTCTGGCGCTTTGCGGCGGTTTCTGTGGAGGAGGCACAACGCCAGATGGCGCATCTGATTGAAGGATATCAACAAGGCATGAACACTCCACTATTATTACTGCATCAGAGCGGCGGGGCCTGGCTACAAGCGTGCTACGATGCATCAAGCTGCACACTGAACGATGCACCTGATGTGGTTCAGAAGGCGTTGAACAAGCTACAGCAAAGCTGGGAGGGCAACATGATGTCGCCCGGTGAAGGCGATGATTTCTATTTGCACCGTATCGCGCCGGAACTGGATGAAGCCCGCATTGAGGCGATTGTTACAGCGGCAAAAACTTGGCTGTTGCCGATCCTGCGCGCCAATCAGGCATAAGCGAACGGATGTAATGGCAGTGAATCAAGAACGGCGAGATTGACGTGAGAGAAAGGACGGTAATGAAGAGAGAATGGCGTAAACAGTTTGCCTGTTGTATCTGCATGATGATGTTGCTGCTGAGTGGTGTGTCCGCAGCGTGGGCGCAAACAGCAGGGTGGCGTCCTTTGGAACAGGTTATTCGCAAGGGAGAAAACGATCCGCGTAATTATCAGGCGATCACGTTGGATAACGGCATGACGGTATTGCTGGTGTCCGATCCTCAGGCAACTCGTTCGTTAGCATCGCTGGCGCTGCCTATCGGTTCACTCGACGATCCCAACAGCCAATTGGGATTGGCCCACTATCTGGAACACATGGTTCTGATGGGTTCCAAACGCTATCCGCAGGCGGATGCGTTAGCTGAATTCCTTAAAAAACACGGTGGTAGCCACAATGCTAGTACTGCGCCGTACCGTACTGCCTATTACCTAGAGGTCGAAAATGCGGCATTACATCCCGCGCTTGATCGCCTGGCGGATTCCATTGCTGAGCCGTTGCTCGATCCGATAAATGCCGATCGCGAACGCAATGCTGTCAATGCTGAATTAACCATGGCGCGCTCGCGCGATGGGCACCGCATGGTACAGGTGGGTGCAGAAACCTTAAATCCGGCGCATCCGGCATCACGTTTTTCTGGTGGGAATCTGGAAACGCTTAAGGACAAACCTGGCAGCAAGTTACATGACGAACTGTTGGCGTTCTATCAGCGTTACTACTCGGCGAACTTGATGAAAGGCGTGATTTACAGCAATCAACCCTTGCCGGAATTGGCGAAAATGGCGGTAGAGACCTTCGGGCGCATCGCCAACCGTCAGGCTAAGGTGCCTGTTATCGCTGCGCCGTCAGTGACGGACGATCAGCGCGGTATCATGATTCATTACGTGCCGGCGCAGTCGCGCAAGCAATTGCGTATCGAGTTTCGCGGCGATGTCATGGAACAGACCGATCCTACCAGTCAGGCATTCCGCAGCCAAACCAATACCTATATCAGCTATTTGATTGGCAATCGCAGCCAAAATACGTTGTCGGACTGGTTGCAAAAGCAAGGGTTGATAGAGTCTTTGGGCGCAGGTGCTGACCCTGTTCTCGATCGTAACGGTGGCCTGTTCACTATCTCTGTCACTCTGACCGATAAAGGCCTTGAGCAGTATGACGTGGTGGTGGCTGCCATTTTCCATTATCTGCAATTGTTGCAGCAGGAAGGCATCCAGCAGCGCTATTTTGATGAAATCTCCCGCGTGATGGCGCTCGATTTCCGCTATCAGTCAGTTAAGCGCGACATGGGCTATATCGAATGGCTGGTGGATACCATGATGCGCGTGCCAGTGGAACATACGCTGGATGCCGCCTATCTGGCCGATCGCTTTAATCACGATGCGATTAAGCAACGTTTGGCCAGCATGACGCCGGAGCGTGCGCGTATCTGGCTGATAAGCCCTGATGCGCCTCACAACAAGGAGGCTTATTTTGTTAATGCGCCGTATCAGGTGGACAAAATAGCCCCGGCGCAGTTTACCCGCTGGCAAACGCTGGGCGAAAAAATTGCGCTCTCGTTGCCGACGCAAAATCCGTATATCCCGACGGATTTCTCGCTGATCAAGCGTTGCGAAGCGCAGAAATACCCGAAAATGGTGTTACAGCAGCCGGGTCTGCGTGTGCTCTATATGCCGAGTCGCTATTTTGCCGATGAACCGAAAGCAAACGTCACGGTGTTGTTGCGTAACCCGTTGGCGCAGGATTCGGCGCGCCATCAGGTGATGTTCCAGCTTAATGGCTATCTGGCGGGCTTAGCGCTGGATGAGTTGAGCTATCAAGCTTCGATAGGGGGGATCAGCTTCTCTACCCGTGGGAATGATGGGCTCACCATCAACGCCAATGGCTATACGCAGCATTTGCCTAAGCTCATGTTGGCGCTGGTCGAAGGGTACGCAAGCTATACGGCGACGCCTGCACAGTTGGAGCAGGTCAAATCCTGGTATATCCAGCAGCTGGACGCCGCTGAAAATGCCAAAGCGTATGAGCAGGCACTGGAGCCTATTCAGGCGATCTCTTCTCTGCCTTATACCGAGCGAGAAGAGCGGCGCGCTCTGCTTAAAGATATTTCGCTGGACGATGTCATGGCCTTCCGTGATGCGTTGTTGCGTGATGCCGCACCGGAAATGCTGGCAGTCGGTAACCTCACCGAAGGTCAGGTGACGAAACTGGCGCAGGATATCAAAGCGCATCTGGCCTGTTCAGGACAAATCTGGTGGCTTTCCCCGAGTGTGGAAGTCGCGCGTACCCAGCTTGCCAACCTGCAACGTGCGGGGAGCAGCACCGATTCTGCGTTAGCTGCGGTGTATATACCCACCGGTTACGGTGAGGTGCAGGGCATGGCGTACAGTTCGCTGCTCAATCAGATCATTCAGCCCTGGTTCTATAACCAACTGAGAACGGAAGAGCAGCTCGGCTATGCGGTGTTCTCCTTCCCGACCATTGTTGACCGCCAGTTCGGTATAGGATTCTTGCTGCAAAGCAACAGCCAACAGCCTGCTTACCTGTATCAGCGTTATCTGGATTTCTTCCAGAAAGCCAAGCCGCGCCTGCGTACCATCAAAGCCGATGAGTTTGAACAGTACAAGCAGGCGTTGATTAC
The DNA here is from genome assembly GCF_020054415.1 of Candidatus Symbiopectobacterium sp. Taxonomy (NCBI): domain Bacteria; kingdom Pseudomonadati; phylum Pseudomonadota; class Gammaproteobacteria; order Enterobacterales; family Enterobacteriaceae; genus Symbiopectobacterium; species Candidatus Symbiopectobacterium sp. The sequence goes on from NZ_JAHWCO010000561.1 coordinate 7,445, forward strand.
CGAACTGAGTCAGCGTCCACAAACGATGAACGAAGAGGTTGGCCGGTTTCGTAACGATCTCGATCGTGAAAACTTTGCCTTCAATACTCGTGAAAAACTGATTGAGGCGCTTAAACCGCTGACGGTTGACCAACTTGCACGCTTCTTCGAACAGGCTCTGGCCCCACAGGGGCTGGCGGTGTTGTCGCAAATCTCGGGCAGCCACCACGGTAAGGCTGACTACGCTGCGCCGAAAGGTTGGACGCTTTATCCCAATGCTTCAACGCTGCAACAGACATTGCCAGTCAAACAACGGGTGATTGATAAACCGCGTAGCGGTGTGTTGTCTGCCGAAAAAGTCTCGGTGGTTGAGAAAAAACGTGGTTGAGAAGGTTGCTCCATGATTCAGGATACGCCGCATACGCTTGATGTGCTCACGCTCCCCCTGTTTGGGGAGCGACTGATAGAAGCGTCTGCCGGTACGGGTAAAACCTATACGCTGGCGGGGCTCTATCTGCGCCTGTTATTGGGGCTGGGCGGAGAGGCGGCGTATCCTAACCCTCTGTTGGTGGAAGAGATCTTGGTGGTGACCTTTACGGAGGCGGCCACAGAGGAACTGCGCGATCGTATTCGCGCCAACATTCATGCATTGCGTCTTGCTTGCCTGTGTGGCAAAAGTGATGATGCGCTTTTTTCGGCGTTGCTGGCGCTACTGCCTGATAAGCCGTCGGCAGCACAACTGTTGCTCGATGCTGAGCGACAAATGGATGAAGCCGCCATCTACACTATCCATGGCTTTTGTCAGCGTATGCTGGGAAGCCATGCCGTTGAGTCCGGTTCGCTGTTTGATCAAGAGCTGATCGAAGATGAACAGCTTCTTACCCGGCAGGCCTGCGCCGATTTCTGGCGGCGTTACTGTTATCCCTTGCCGTTCGATGTAGTCAGCGTTATTTGTCAACTCTGGAGTGGGCCGGATGCGTTACAGCGCGAACTTACCCCCTATTTACAGGGCGAAGCACCGCAACTGCATAACTCACCCGCACCAGATGAGACGTTGTTACAGCGTCATCAGCAGATTTTGGCGCGCATTGATGATATCAAGCAGCAGTGGCGGCAGGTGGCAGCACAGGTGGAGAAGTGCATTCTCGAATCGGATGTAGACAAGCGCAGCTACAGTAACCGTTATCTACCGTGCTGGGTAGAAAGCGTTAGCTTTTGGGCAGAAGCGCAAACCACCGACTATGTCTTGCCAAAAGCGCTGGAGCGGTTCGCACAATCTACGTTGAACGAGAAAACCAAAAAGGGTGCGCCCCCTGTGCTTCCGGTATTTTCGGCGATTGAAACGCTGCTTTCCACGCCGTTGTCGCTACGCGATATTGTTATCGATCGGGCGTTGCATGATATTCGCGCAACGGTGCGTAGCGAAAAATTGCGCCGCGCAGCCTTGGGATTTGACGACCTGCTGAGCCGTCTGGATGAGGCGCTGCGCCAGCCGCTGGGTGAGCAACTGGCAGCCGCGATACGTCAGCGCCATCCTGTGGCGATGATCGATGAGTTCCAGGATACCGACCCGCAGCAGTATCGTATTTTCCGCGCCATCTATAGTGAACAGCCCGACAGCGGCATGTTGCTGATCGGCGATCCGAAACAAGCTATCTACGCGTTTCGCGGTGCGGATATTTTCACTTATATGCGGGCGCGCGCCGATGTTAAGGCACACTACACGTTGGAAACCAACTGGCGTTCTTCCCATGAGATGGTCAGCGGTGTGAACCGCCTGTTTCAATGCGTCGATAATCCATTTATTTTTTCGGCGATCCCTTTTCTGCCAGTTAAGCCTGCACCGAATAAACAGGGGCTGCGTTTTGAGCTGGACGGTGTGTTGCAGCCCGCACTGCAATTTTCTCTGTCGGGTTCTGTGGTATTGGGGACGGGGGAGTATCAGCAACTGATGGCACAGCAGTGCGCCATGCAAATTCGCGACTGGTTGCGAGCAGGTCAACGCCGTACTGCCTGGCTGTATAATGGTCGCGAGCGTTCTCCTGTGCAGGCATCGGATATTTGTGTTTTGGTACGCAGCCGCCATGAAGCCGCATTGGTGCGCGATGCGCTGCGCAGTCTTGCCATTCCTTCCGTTTATCTCTCCAACCGTGACAGCGTATTTACCACCCCAGAGGCACGTGATGTGCTGTGGTTGTTACAAGCCGTTCTGGCACCAGAACAGGAACGCACGTTGCGCAGCGCACTGGCGACCGCATTACTGGGATTCAGCGCACAGCAGATTGATGCGCTAAACCGGAGTGAGGCAGATTGGGATGCGCAGGTCGATACCTTTGCAGAGTTTCGTGATCTTTGGTTACGACGGGGCGTACTCCCTATGCTGCGCTCGCTCATGTCGCATTATCGTTTGGCGGAAAATCTACTGGCTAGCCGTGAGGGTGAACGCCGGTTAACCGATTTCTTGCACTTGGGCGAGCTGCTGCAACACGCCGGGGCCACGCTCGAAAGCGAGAATGCGCTGGTGCGCTGGTTGTCGCAGCAGATTTTGCAGCCCAATCCACAGGCTGACAACCAGCAACTGCGGTTAGAGAGCGATCGTAATCTGGTGCAAATTGTCACCATCCATAAATCCAAAGGGCTGGAATATCCGCTGGTTTGGTTGCCGTTTATTTGTCACTTTCGCCCTCAGCCTGATGGCATTTATCATGACAGGCGTACCTATCAGGCACTGCTCGACGTCAATAGTGGGGAAGAAAGCCAGCAGTTGGCTGAGGAAGAGCGACTGGCGGAAGATTTACGGCTGTTGTACGTGGCGCTGACGCGGTCTATTTACCACTGTAGCGTGGGGGTGGCACCGCTACAGCGCACCCGACGCAAAAGTGAAACGACTGACATGCACCTCAATGCGCTCGGCTATTTGCTGCAACGCTGCAAGGAGGCGGATGCGGATACCCTGGTTGCTGCACTGCATGCCTTGGAGGGCGATGGCGTGGCGATAAGCGCTGTGCGTGAATGGGATGGCATTCCCTGGCAAGATAACGTGGACAAGCCAGCAATACTGCGCGCCAGTGAATGTAAGCGCCTGCTTACTAATAATTGGCGAGTGACCAGCTATTCGGTTTTACAACAGCATGGCGCTCAACAACATCCTCTACAACTGAGTGGGGCAATGGCGCAAGAGCTGTTTCCCCGACTGGACGTTGATGCTGCGTTGGACCCGCGCAACCTTGTCCCTGAAGAGAGTGAGCAAGCGCTCACCCCGCATACCTTCCCCAAAGGTGCAGGGCCGGGAACCTTTTTGCATAGTATGTTTGAGACATTGGATTTTACCCAACCCGTCAGCGTTGAATGGCTGGAAGAGCAGTTGATAGCGCATGGCATGGCAAGTGGGTGGGCACCTACTTTGCAGGTGTGGTTTTCGGCTCTACTGCATGCGCCGCTGAATGCGGATATGACCGCTTCTGACGCCCCATTGACGCTGGCAAGCGTACCCACACAGCAGCGAATTGCCGAGCTGGCTTTTTATCTACCAATAGATGTCCCGCTACAGGCGACCGCGCTGGATGCTCTGGCAAAACGTTACGATCCGCTGTCAGCGAATTGCCCGCCACTCTCCTTTCAGCAGGTGCAGGGGATGTTAAAAGGCTTTATCGATCTGGTTTTTTGCTGGCAGGGACGCTATTACCTGCTGGATTATAAGTCGAACTGGCTGGGAGAAAGCGCAAGTGCTTACACGCAGCCAGCCATGCAAGCGGCAATGACGGCGCATCGCTATGATTTGCAGTATCAGCTTTATACGCTGGCTCTGCATCGCTATCTGCGCCATCGGGTTCCAGATTATGATTACGACCGCCACATTGGTGGCGCTATCTACCTGTTTTTGCGCGGTGTCGATTCGGCTTTCCCCTCGAATGGTATTTTCACCCAGCGTCTGCCGCGAGCCTTTGTAGAGCACCTCGATCGTTTGTTCAGCGGTGAAGTGGCACTGTCAGGAGAACGTCTATGATGGAGTTGCTGGCGACGGCGATGGTACGCCAACTGCTGCGTCCGCTGGATGTACAGTTCGCGCGTATGCTGACCGATGGACAGCCCGCACCGGTGCAACTGGCTACGGCGTTGGTAAGCGCGGCGGCGGGTGCGGGCAACGTCTGTTTACCGTTGACGGAATTGCATCCTGATTTCCTGTTTGATGGTCGCGATCGTGCACTGGCGCACGCGCTGTGGGATCTCGCAGGGCTACCGGACAGCGCGGCGTGGCAGCAAGGCCTGCTGGCTTCACCCGCCGTGGGCAATGGCAGTGAGACAACGCCGCTGGTGTTGCAGCACCAACGGCTTTATTTGCAACGCAATTGGCTGAATGAAGCACAGGCAGCGGCCTTTTTTGCCGGAAATCATGTCGTCGATATTCACACTGATCCCCTTGCCGTTCGTCGCGTGTTAGACCGATTGTTTTCACCGCTTGATGCCGAGGTAGATTGGCAAAAAGTGGCTGCCGCCGTAGCGCTGACGCGTCGTGTCTCGGTGATTTCCGGCGGGCCGGGCACGGGAAAAACCACGACGGTAGCCAAACTGCTAGCCGCCATGCTGTTGCTGCATAAAGGGGACAAACCGTTGCGCATTCAACTGGCAGCCCCGACGGGAAAAGCAGCCGCGCGTTTGACGGAATCGCTGCGCAGTGCGTTAAGCAAACTGCCGCTGGAAGAGGCGCAGCAGCGTCATTTGCCGCGGGAAGCGGCCACGCTGCACCGCCTGTTGGGCGCCGTGCCTGACAGTCAACGCTTGCGTTATCACCAGGGCAATCCGCTCCATCTCGATGTACTGGTGGTGGATGAAGCCTCGATGGTGGATCTGCCGATGATGGCCAATCTGGTATCGGCACTGCCAGCTACGGCACAGGTGATTTTCCTGGGCGATCGCGATCAACTGGCCTCCGTTGAGGCAGGGGCGGTATTGGACGATATTTGTCGCTTTGCCGCTCGAGGCTATAGCGCTCAGCGGGTTGAGGAACTCGAACTACTGACGGGCTACCGGTTGGTAGCGTCATCTGACGTGAGTACTGCGGTGGCAGACAGTTTGTGCCTGCTGCAAAAGAGCTACCGATTCGATCAGCACTCTGGCATTGGCATCGTGGCGCGAGCAGTAAACAGTGGTGAGGAACGTCAGGTTCGACAGGTGTTGCAGGATGAACATGACGATCTGCACTGCCTGCCGTTGGCGCTGGAAGAGGATTACCAGCAGATGTTGGCGCAGTGTGTGGCGGGGTATAGCGACTATTTACAGGCGGTAGCACAGGGGCAGGATGCTTCACATGTGCTGGCGGCATTTAACCGTTTTCGTTTATTGTGCGCGCTGCGTGACGGCCCGTTTGGCGTCGCCGGTTTGAATGTACGTATTGAGCAGGCGCTGCAACAAGCCGGGTTGATTCATCGCAGCCGTAATCCGACGAATCCTTGGTACTCCGGCCGACCGGTAATGATTGCACGTAATGATACGTTGCTTGGCGTGTTTAACGGCGACATCGGGATCGCCATGTCAAATGAGACGGGCGAACTGCGCGTTTACTTCCAACTGCCCGATGGGCAGATGAAACCGGTCAGCCCGAGTCGCTTGCCGCCGCATGAAACAGCCTACGCCATGACGGTGCATAAATCTCAAGGATCGGAGTTCGATCATACTGCACTGGTGTTGCCGAACGCCTTTCTGCCAGTGTTGACGCGCGAGTTGGTGTACACCGCGGTTACGCGCGCGCGTACGCAACTGTCACTCTACGCGGAGATCAGCATCTTGTGTCGCGCGGTGAGAACGCCAACGCGTCGCTTCAGCGGGCTAGAAACACGTATCCTCTCCGGTGGCTGATCGTTAAAAATCCAGCTCTACCGGAATTGGCGGGCTATGAAGCATCAGCTTTCCCTGCTTGGTTATGCGAAACGTGGCGGAATAACGCGTTTTGGTACTGCCAGCGATCAGGGGCTTTGTTGAATAATAGGTAATCATGCTGTTTTTCCATGCCAGTTTTGGTTGAAAATGCTTGTCATCTCAGGTGTACACTTTTCTCATGAGGCCTAACTGCATGATTTTACGTTGCGACGATCCGTCGTTTCACTGG
>NZ_JAHWCO010000002.1:0-8572 GCF_020054415.1 Candidatus Symbiopectobacterium sp.
CTGCGTAACCGATTGCAACGGCTCAATCGCAAGACGCTCGGATATTCAAAATCATCCGAAATGCACGATAGGATCATCGGTACTTACATCGAACGCGAGTACTACGTTTGATGCTACATCAACTCATTGAATACACGACCGTTTTTTGAACAATACGGCATCGGCAGCGATTACGCTTTTGGAGAATGAAAATGCAAGAGAACTATAAAATTCTGGTAGTAGATGATGATATGCGCCTGCGCGCACTGCTGGAGCGTTACCTGACGGAGCAAGGTTTTCAAGTACGTAGCGTAGCCAATGCTGAACAGATGGATCGTTTACTGACGCGTGAGTCTTTTCACCTGATGGTGCTGGACCTAATGTTACCGGGTGAAGATGGGCTCTCTATTTGCCGTCGCCTGCGCAGCCAAAGCAATCCGATGCCCATCATTATGGTGACGGCGAAAGGGGAAGAAGTTGACCGTATCGTTGGCCTGGAAATTGGCGCTGATGACTACATTCCTAAACCGTTTAACCCGCGCGAGCTGTTGGCGCGCATCCGTGCCGTGTTGCGCCGTCAGGCGAACGAACTGCCGGGGGCGCCGTCACAGGAAGAGGCGGTGATCGCCTTTGGCAAGTTCAAGCTTAACCTTGGCACGCGCGAAATGTTTCGCGATGATGAGCCGATGCCGTTGACCAGTGGAGAATTTGCGGTGTTGAAAGCGTTGGTCAGCCACCCGCGTGAGCCGTTATCTCGCGATAAACTGATGAACCTAGCGCGTGGTCGTGAATACAGCGCCATGGAGCGCTCCATCGACGTGCAGATCTCGCGGTTGCGCCGTATGGTGGAGGAAGATCCGGCGCATCCGCGCTATATCCAAACCGTCTGGGGCCTGGGATACGTCTTTGTACCGGACGGCAGTAACGCATGAGACGATGGCGCTTTTTTCCGCGCAGTTCGTTTGCCCGGACGCTGTTGCTGATTGTTACTCTGTTGTTTGTCAGTCTGGTCACCACCTATCTGGTGGTGCTCAATTTTGCCATTTTGCCAAGTTTGCAGCAATTCAACAAAGTTTTGGCCTACGAAGTGCGCATGCTGATGACTGACAGGCTGCAACTGGAGGATGGCTCTTCGCTGGAAGTGCCACCGGCGTTCCGGCGTGAAATCTATCGCGAGCTGGGGATTTCCCTGCATACCAACGCCGCGGCGGAGGAGAGCGGCCTACGTTGGGCGCAGCACTACAAGTTTTTGAGCCAGCAAATGGCCCAGCAGCTTGGCGGCCCGACAGATGTACGCGTTGAAGTCAGCAAGAACACCCCCGTGGTGTGGTTGAAAACCTGGCTTTCACCCGATATCTGGGTGAGGTTGCCCCTGACGGAAATCCATCAAGGCGACTTTTCTCCGCTATTCCGATACACGCTGGCGATTATGCTACTGGTCATCGGCGGGGCGTGGCTGTTTATTCGTTTGCAGAACCGGCCGCTGGTGGAGCTGGAGTATGCGGCGCTGCAAGTGGGGAAAGGCATTATTCCACCCGCTTTGCGTGAGTATGGTGCCTCCGAGGTTCGTTCGGTAACGCGCGCTTTCAACCAGATGGCGTCAGGGGTCAAACTGCTGGCTGACGATCGTACGCTCTTGATGGCGGGCGTTAGCCACGATTTACGCACGCCGTTAACACGTATCCGGTTGGCAACCGAGATGATGAGCAAGGATGATGACTATCTGGCTGAGTCCATCAACAAGGATATTGAAGAGTGTAATGCCATTATCGAGCAGTTTATCGACTATCTGCGTACGGGCCAGGAGATGCAGATGGAGGCGGCGGATCTGAACAGTATTCTGGGCGAGGTCGTGGCGGCTGAGAGCGGCTACGAGCGCCAGATTGACAGCGATTTCTCCGACGGTGAACTGATGGTGCGTATCAGTCCGCTCTCCATCAAACGTGCGGCGTTGAATCTGGTAGTCAATGCGACGCGCTATGGTAACGGTTGGATCAAGGCCAGCAGCGGACGAGAACTGCAACGCGTCTGGTTCCAGGTGGAGGATGATGGTCCGGGTATCGATCCTGCGCAACTGGCACATCTGTTCCAACCGTTTGTGCGCGGCGACAGCGCGCGTACTACCAGCGGTACGGGATTAGGGCTGGCAATCGTGCAGCGTATCATTGATGCGCATGACGGCTCGCTAGACGTGGGCACCAGCGAACGCGGTGGGCTGTGCGTGCGTGCTTATCTGCCCTTACCCCATGATCGGACCAAAGAAGGGTCGTCAGCTGTTGAAAAAGAGGCGTCAGAAGGGTGAAACATGGCGGTTTACGCAGAAGAAAAAAGCGCGGGCTTGCCCGCGCTTTTGCGTTTTATGGTGCGATTTCCGCCCCAATTTCTGGTCCGGCGCTCACCAGCGCCTGACCCGCAGGGGTGTCGGTATACTTGTCGAAGTTGGTGCAAAAACGCTGTGCCAAATCTTCGGCTTTCTCTTGCCACTTCGCTCGACTGACATAGGTGTTGCGCGGATCCAAAATCTGAATATCGACGCCGGGCAGTGAGCGCGGAATAGCCAGATTGAAGATTGGCAACGTATGCATTTCAGCATCATCAATGCTGCCATTGAGAATGGCATCAATGATGGCACGGGTATCTTTAATCGAGATGCGTTTCCCCGAACCGTTCCAGCCGGTGTTCACCAGATAGGCTTGTGCCCCTGCGGCTTTCATGCGTTTGACCAGAACTTCTGCATAACGTGTGGGATGGAGCGACAGGAACGCCGCACCAAAACAGGCGGAAAACGTCGGCGTAGGCTCGGTGATCCCGCGCTCTGTGCCAGCCAGTTTGGCGGTGAAGCCGGACAGGAAATGGTACTGCGTCTGGTCGGGCGTCAGGCGAGATACCGGCGGCAGAACGCCGAAAGCATCGGCCGTGAGGAAAATCACCTTACGAGCGTGTCCCGCTTTGGAAACCGGTTTGACGATGTTGTGAATATGGTAAATGGGATAGGAGACGCGGGTGTTCTCTGTTTTGCTGCCATCGTTAAAATCCACGCTGCCATCTTCCCGTACCGTGACATTCTCCAGCAGCGCATCGCGTTTGATGGCACCGTAAATATCCGGTTCCGCTTCTTTCGACAGTTTGATGGTTTTGGCGTAGCAGCCACCTTCAAAGTTGAACACACCGTCATCATCCCAGCCGTGCTCGTCGTCGCCAATCAACTGGCGCTTCGGATCGGTGGACAGCGTGGTTTTTCCGGTGCCGGACAGACCGAAGAAAATGGCCACATCACCTTTTTCTCCGACGTTGGCTGAACAGTGCATGGAAGCGATGCCCTTGAGCGGCAGCAGATAGTTCATGATCGAGAACATCCCTTTCTTCATTTCGCCGCCGTACCAAGTACCGCCGATCAGTTGGATCCGCTCCGTCAGGTTGAAGGCGACAAAATTCTCTGAGTTCAGCCCCTGCTCCTGCCATTGTGGATTGGTACATTTCGCCCCGTTCATCACGATGAAATCGGGCTCAAACTGCGTGAGCTCATCCTCTTGCGGGCGAATAAACATGTTTTTGACGAAGTGGGCCTGCCAGGCAACCTCGGTGATAAAACGCACTTTCAGACGGGTATCGGGGTTGGCTCCGCAGAAGGCATCGATGACAAACAGACGGTTGCCGGACAGTTGCTCGGTCACCAGTTGTTTCAGGTGGATCCAGACTTCCTGAGTCATGGGGTGGTTATCGTTCTTGCCTTTGCCTTGATCCGACCACCACACGTGTTCACGCGAGGTGTCATCACGAACGATATATTTATCTTTGGGCGAACGACCGGTAAAAAACCCGGTGTTGACGGCGATAGCGCCCAGTTTGGTTTCTCTGCCGCGTTCATATCCCTCCAGGTCGGGAGCGACCTCTTCCTGGAAAAGTACTTCATAACTCGGATTGTAGACAATCTCGCTGACATCGCGGATTCCATAAGCGGCGAGGGCTTGTGGTGCAATACCTTTGATCTGCATATCGCTACTCCTCAATAGTTATAGTCATACTGATAATCATTGTACTGAGTAAGCCTATTTTAGCTGGGATAACAATCATAAAATTAAATAATTTGAGACATAGTTTTGTTTAATTTTCGTTAAGTGAAACGATTCTCCTCCTGTGGGAACGAAAAATGAAGACGTGCACCGAAGTTCCCGCTTAGTCAGTAGCTTGGTATTAACGATATCTACGATCAATGCCTTGTAGCGTCTGCGTTGGCGTGACGAATGTCACTGATCTCACTGGCGCTGAACAAGTAGTGAGTACCACAGTAATCGCAATGCATATCGATTTCTTGTTCTTGCTCCAACATCTCATGCAGATCGGCATCCGACAGCGTCATTAATGCATCTGCGCAACGTTCACGCGAACAGTGACAGTGAAACGATACGGCCTGCGGCTCGTAGAGCGTCACCGATTCCTGATGGTAAAGGCGATACAACACCTCGTTCGCAGGCAGGGTAAACAGCTCTTCGTTTTTGATGGTTGTTGTCAATTGCACCAGATGATCAAAATCGTCGTGGCCGACGTGCTGGGCGGGCAGCACTTGCAGCAGCATGCCTGCGGAAACCGGGCGGCCTTCATGCTCCCCGCTGCGAATAAACAACCGGGTAGGCAACTGTTCGGATTGCAGGAAATAGTTTTCCAGACAGCTGGCAACCGGATCGCCCTCCAGACCCACCACGCCTTGATAGCGCTCACCTTCCTCGGGCGTAATGGTGATCACAAGATAGCCATTACCTACCATGTCACGCAGCGTCGCGTTAGGCGTAATCTCGCCTTGCAAGCGGGCAACGCCGCGCATTTTCTGCTGATTATTGCCGTTGATGACGGCGAGTTTCAGCGGGCCGTCGCCTTGAAGCTGTACGGTGATATCGCCACTGAACTTCAACGTCGCCGTCAACAGGCTGGTGGCGGCAAGCATATCACCCAGAATCAGTCGCACCGGCGTCGGGTAGTCGTGGTTTTCCAGAATCTTTTGGTAGGTATTACTGACCGTCACCAACTCGCCGCGAACGGCATGATTTTCAAACAGATAACGGTGTAGTTGGTCATGGTTGGACATGTTTTCTCTCTTAATGGACAGGAACTACTCTGAATCACTTTGCTTAAATTTTATCAGGTCGCGCCGTTCTTTTTTATCGGGACGACGATCCGGGTGCGGCATCGTCATGGCGTTCATCTTGCGAGCCAAGGCGACCTTTTCGCGTTTTTCGACGCTTTGCTTGGTCTCTCGATACAGCAATTGCGCTTCAGAGGTGCCGAGCGACGTTGTGAACTGAGGGCTGAGATCAGTACGGTGCGTTCGTCGTTGCCCTGGCGCAGTTTGATTTCAGCATCCAGTTCTACCAACTTGCTGGGCTTGGTGCGCTGCCCATTGTAATGCACCTTGCCGCCGTCGATGGCTTCGCGCGCGACAGCCCGGGTTTTGTAAAATCGAGCAGCACAGAGCCATTTGTCCAAGCGAATACTGTCATCTGACTCGGCCTTCTCTTTCATATCAACCTCTTGCTCATACACGTCTGGAGAATAAAACGCATTATCCGGACGCGCGTTGCGCCATGCGTAAAGCGGGCAGGAACGCCAGATAATCATTCATAGCTGGATGGCGAGCAAAGGATCTCTCCTGCTGGCCTGAGTCAGGATTGGTGACTCCCAGGCAGTAGCGCAGGCCAAACGTTTTGGCAGCATCCAGAATCGGTTCGCTGTCATCGATAAACAGCGTGCGTTCAGGATCAAATCCAACCTGCGCGTGCACCTGTTGCCACAGTTGCTGATGCTCCTTCGGATACCCATACGTATGGGTGGAAAGTAATAAATCAAGGTGTCTGTCGAGCCCGGTATGCGCCATTTTGACCGCCAGACCGTGTGGATGAGCGTTGGTAAGCAATACGCGCTGTTTACCACTGGCGGCCAATGCGGCGAGAAACGGCTCGGTATCGGCGCACAAACGGGCGCGTGCGCCTATTTCACTGGTCATCTGATAGATATCAAGACCGAGGCGTTCGCTCCAGTAATCAAAGCAGTACCAGTTCAATGTGCGTTGAACGGCGTGATACTCCCGGTCAATCACCGCTTTGGCATCCCTCAGGGAGATATCCCTTTCCTCGCTCAATCGCTGCGGTACCAGTTGCAGCCAGAAGTAGCTGTCAAAGGCCAGGTCCAGCAGGGTGCCATCCATGTCCAAGATAACGGTATCGATATCATTCCAATTGAGATCTTGCTGCATCTCTACTCCGGTAGCGGCGGCGGGGGCATCGTGCAGAAAAACACCGCGTCGCACGGTGTCGGTAGCATGCTCTCTGCGGTCGTCAGCAACGGGTCGTGTTTAGACGCGCCTAATCATTCATCCGGTATGCGCGGCCTTCCATCAAGATAGGTGTGGCGAGTCGGGTTGAAAAGCACGCATCGTAGTACTGTTTGATATCGCGTTCGCGCTGCTGACTTTTGCGCATTTTTACCAGCATCAGCGCCAGATTTGCAACCAGCACTACCGAGAGCACCAGCATCAATAACCCAGTGCCGAAATAGCGCCACAGCGTGATGGCGTCAGGATCTCTGCGTAAATTGATGTGCTGCGTTCCGTTGGCATCGGTGGATAGTTGCGTGATAAACCCTTTGGCACTAAAGGGTGTGTGCAGCAGCATGGCGGAAAGCCGTTGAAACTCTTGCCATTGCTCTGTTGCATGATATTCATTAAACGGCTTGGGCGGCAGCGGGTAGTTTACGAGTTGGCGGCCTTCGTCGCTGCGGATAAGGAAGCCGCTGGGTGGCGGGCTGTTCAGCGAGTCGGTGGCCGCGTTAATCTCTTGGTAGAAAAAAGACTCCGTGGCGCTGACCACCAACGATTCCAGCGATTCAGCATTAACGGAACGCAGCAGAACGTTCATCCCCTTAAGCGATCCTGATTTTGCGCGTCTGACCAAGGCATCCCAGGTTTTCACATTGCCCAGATTGACCAGCGCATTTTTCAGCCGCGTGCAATCCTCTTCACGCGTACACAGATCCTGAGTTTTCAGCACGATATTAGAGAAATTGTTGAGCAGCACCATACCTGATTTCTGAATGGCGGACGCGAGCTGCGTACTGACTTTACCTTCATCGTTGGTCACGGGATGCAACTGTGCGTTCACCACGGACAGTAGCGCCGACGCTTTTTCGATTACGTCCGACTTAGGTAGCGGTAACGACACGGCCTTGTTCCAGTAGATGGCAGAGCAATCAAACGGGGTAAAAGCAGAGGGCTTTACGTTACCCGGATAGCGGTTGCCCGCAGGCACATCGCACATGCCAGTGCTTTGAATATCCAACTTATCGCCGATTTTCAGGTGGGCGTTTTGCAATTCGTCAACCTGTACCACTTTGATATTCTGTGCGCCGTGCAGCCAGCTCATGCTCAGGTTGAGCGGTAATTCCAACGGCAAGAAACTGAGCAGCAAGATAAGGGGCAGTAGCGCACCCGCAGAGAGAATCAGGTTTTTTCCAAAGCGCTGAAGGGGGAAACGGCTGACTTCCTCGTGGAGCGAGAGAAATTCGCCTTGGCGAACGACCTGACGATTCAGATAGATGTCGACTTGGGTTTTCTGCGCCAGATCGTAGGCGATATAATGCTGCCAATGGGGGGGATAGATAAGATCGATATTGCCCAGCGAAATATTGCAAATCTGCTCCTTGTTCGATTCGCCAAACAGTCCGAGGCACTGTGGCGTACCATTCAGGCAATGTACCTCTTGCAGTTCACGCTCGGAGGGGGCGCGAAACAGCTGCCAGCAGCTCCAGGTCGCCAGCAGCACGGCGGCAGCGGCAATCCAGGGCATCACCGCCAACGGCGTCATCAGGCTGATAAACAACAGCAGAAAAGCCAATGAAATCAAAAGCGATTCACGAATGCCCGATGCGTGATGTACGGCGTATTCTTCTCGTGTTTCCTTGCGAACGGCAACCATCTCGGCGCGTTCATTCCCCTCTTCTCGAATCGAGGCATTACGTTCAGGTATTACCGGAGGCGGTAAAATGTTCTGATCGCTGTGCCCAACGCATTCACTCAAGGAACGTCCGTTGAGCGCAACGACCAGCGGAATTGAGCGGGTGTTAATCAGCTCAATATGGTTGTTCTCGGTGATGTACTGTTCCCAGTCAGCAGGCAGGTGTATCTCTTGTGTATCAATAAAATAACGCCATTTGTTCGCCGTGTTGGTAGTGAGGCCATAACGCGTAATGCTGTGGGTGAGCACATAGACGCGCGGATCTTGGCGAGTACGCTGTAACACTGGCAACGTGCTGGGAGCTGACAGTTGCAGATTGGCGAGTGTCAAATAGCGCTCTATGGCGGCACGCTCATCGTGCGTTAATGTACGTTCTCGCGTGTGCATGACGGCGAAGGACGGTTTTATAAAAGGCAAATGGAGACGCATATGGTATCCAGTGTAACCTCCGATGGGCTTTGTTGAATAAATCAGAACCTGTAATGACTGCGCCCCATACGGGTCGATTGTTACGTGATGCGAATACTGTTCGGCATTCCTAATAGCGTGATCCGGTTAAGCGCTTTGACCATGGCCATGGCTTCACCCAC
>NZ_JAHWCO010000246.1:0-8876 GCF_020054415.1 Candidatus Symbiopectobacterium sp.
CGTGGTATTGCTGGTTCAGCAGGCAGTAAAGACTGGATGATCATCCATGCTTCATCGGGAAGGTCGTAGCGAGCCATAGTTCAATATACTGTGGAAACATACGGTTACTATAACTCAGGCAATTAAGGGACACAGCCTAATACACGTCAGCTTACCGAAGCCGTTGCGCTGTTCAAACTCTCCGCGCAGGATAAACATCTGTCACCTGCCGTTGCGCTGCCTCGTAAAAGTGTGACTCCCGCGCCTGCACTGTTAACCAGCAGCAAGAAAAGTGCCTCAGCAAATGATAACTGGGAGACGTTCTGACGACCAGCGGCGTAACACTGCCGCCATAAGCAACCTGTTATCCTATGGCGTCAGACGTACTCGTCTGACGCTCAGACTTATGACAACGTCATTTCCTCCCTCGTCATCCTCGGCGAAAGCCGGGGATTCCTGTCTGAATAAACGCATCTTTTCGGCAAGAGATTCCCGCCTTCGTGGGCATGACGGTGGGAGTAGGGCGGTTTGTCAGCAACCTCAGCGCCAGTCGGATAAATCTGGCGCTTTTTTTCTTTCCACGCTCCGTTATCCCCCGGCATGAAGTTGAACCTATTTCACCCATGATGAAGTACAATCACTGGATAATCCTGAGTCACTCCACTAGAGTGAACGCGCTTGGAATGTCACACCTGCCGGAGAAGAAAGAGAATGACCACCACGTTGAGTCGCGAAGCGGCACTGGTTCATGAAGCGTTGCTGGCGCGCGGTCTGGAAACCCCGCTGCGCGGCGCGCTACTGGATGCCGCTACCCGCAAGGCGCGCATCGCCGAACACATGACCGAAATCATGAATCTGCTGAGTCTCGATCTGCAAGATGACAGCCTGGCAGAAACGCCGCATCGCATCGCAAAAATGTATGTGGACGAAATTTTCGCCGGGTTGGACTATGCCAATTTTCCAAAAATCACCATCATTGAAAACAAAATGAATGTGGATGAAATGGTTACCGTGCGCGATATCACACTGACCAGTACCTGCGAGCATCATTTTGTCACCATGGATGGCAAGGCAACTGTCGCTTATATTCCGAAGGAAGGGGTGATTGGCCTGTCGAAGATCAACCGTATCGTGCAGTTTTTTGCACAGCGTCCGCAGGTACAAGAGCGTTTGACCCAGCAGATTCTTGTCGCGTTGCAAACTCTGCTGGGCACCAGCAACGTCGCCGTATCGATTGATGCCGTGCACTACTGTGTCAAGGCACGCGGTATTTGTGATGCGACCAGTGCGACGACCACCACATCGCTGGGTGGTTTGTTCAAATCGAGCCAGAATACGCGTCAGGAATTCTTGCGCGCCGTGCGCCACCACCAGCACTGATCGTTGTGCCGCAGCCGCCGGGTGTGGCTGTCGGCGGCATGCGTCCCATTGGATTGGCACAAACGCCTATGAAGTCTTACTCTCTGTCATCGCCGCGCCGTATCGCCACGTTGGTTTTCGTGCGTGGCGTTGCCGTATTGGGCATCTTATTGCTCAATATCACCGCATTCGGTCTGCCCAAAGCTGCCTATCTTAACCCTGCTTACGCTGTTTATCCCGCACTGCGTGATGCTCTGACCTGGGCTGTGATGGATCTGCTGGCGCAGGCGAAGTTTCTGACATTGTTCGCCTTGTTGTTTGGTGCAGGCTTACAACTGCTGCTGCCGCGAGGTACGCGTTGGGTGCATGCGCGTCTGTTCTGGTTGATGCTGATTGGCTTGTTGCACGGAATTTTTCTGTGGGATGGCGATATTTTGCTGGATTACGGCCTGATCGGTTTGCTCTGCTATGCCATGATTCGACAGGCGGACAGCAGCCGCATGTTGATACGTATGGGCGCGGTAATGTACGCCGTAGGCGTTGGCATGCTGGTGGTGTTAAGCAAGATTCTCAGACCGGAACAGGGGCGTTACTGGTTGCCGGGTGATGCAGACATGGCCTACGAGGGTCGTGTATTCAATATCTTGATTGCAGTGTGAAATGTCCGGTTTTGGATGTGGAATACAGTGGCTAAAGTTGATGTAAGATGCCCGTTTTGTGAACAGACATCTCCTGTGAAAAAACAAGGTTATGGCAAAAGTTGCTATCAGCGTTACCGTCGTCAGTCATGCAAAAACGGATGGCTACAGGGCTTACAACGACGAACTTCCAAAAGTAAAACACATTGTTAGTAATCTGTATACACAGCATATTGAGCGTACACATCTGACACGGCGTAACCGATTGCAACGGCTCAATCGCAAGACGCTCGGATATTCAAAATCATCCGAAATGCACGATAGGATCACCGGTACTTGCATCGAACGCGAGTACTACGTTTGATGCTACATCAACTCATTGAATACACGACCCCTACGAGGACTATTGGCTCCAACTGGGGGGCGTAGAAGCGTGGCGCAATCGCGTGGATCTGCTGATCGAGAGTTTATTGTAGCTGGGTGTGCAATATGGTTGGCTGCGGGCAGGCTCGTTGCCGTTGGGGGCCGGGTTGATGCGCAGCGGTTGGCTGCGCGGTGAATTCAGTACGGCGCACTATCGCAAGGTTGCGCTGTGGTTCATCGCAGGGGGATTGTTGATTGATGCCGTCGGCATGGTGTTGCAGTGGCATCTTGCCTGGGAGTAACGCTGGAGAGGGCTGTTGCTGAAAATTCCTCGCGATATTGCCGCGCCGATTCAGGCGATCGGTTATCTGGCACTCTGCTACGGGTATTGGTCAACGTTACGACAATGGCGGGTATCCTCCTGGATAGGAGACATCGGACGGATGGCGTTGAGTAGCTATCTGTTGCAGACGCTGATCTGCACCCGATTCTTTTATCACTGGGGCGGTTTTATGCAGTTCGACCGTTTGCAATTGCTGGGCATTGTGCCATTTATCTGGTTGATTAACGTGTTAGCGGCGCACTACTGGCTGCGTAATTTCGAACAAGGTCCGCTGGAGTGGGGATGGCGACGTTTAACGAGGCTGGTTGCCGGGCCTTCGCGCTAATCTGGCATGATACCCTCGTTTGATAGTGCGCCCCACATTATGGTGGTTGTGGTGTGCCGTTTGCGTCGGTGCTACTGTCATGCTCCTTTTCAGCGGGTGGATTGTCTAACGTACTGAGCAATTCGGGGGGGACAGCAGGATAATCAGGTTCATCCTTGGCAATTTTGTGCTCTGCCGGGATAGGCACCAATGGACCAAGGAAGCGGGGTTCGCGTTTGAGAATGTAGAGATCGAACAGCGTCCCTAGTCGTGCACCAACCTCACGCAGCCGGATCGTCATCATGTTTTTCGGTGAGGGTACCGCATAACACTGTGCCTGAATGCCCATATACATAGCGATAAACAGCGCGCGTTCACAGTGGAAGCGTTGGGTAATAATCGTGAAATCGTTGGTATCAAACACTTTGCGCGTGCGCACAATGGAGTCCAGCGTGCGGAACCCAGCGTAATCAAGCACAATGTCGCTGGGTGAAATGCCTGCCGCGATCAAATCGCGCCGCATGGTCATTGGCTCATTATAACTTTGTAGCGCGTTGTCGCCGCTGAGCAGCAAATAGCTGACTTTCCCACCGTTGTATGCATTGATGGCCCCCTGAATACGGAACAGGTAGTACTGATTCAATGCGCCAACACGGTAATATTTTGCCGTGCCCAGCACTACTCCCACTTGACGCTCCGGCAGTGCAGCTAAATCGTCATAGATGTAGGGAGCCGTTTTCCAGCCAATCCACCGGTCCAGAGCGAATGTTGACAGTAATAATACGCAAAGAACAGTACCTGAACCGACTATCAGGCGCTTCCATATGCTCATACGGGTATCAAAATGAGAAAAATGATCATGAACAAAGGCTACTTTACCCGTCTGGCGTAAGCAAGCAATAGCCAAGGTAATAGCCGATTATTGATTGATTGTTGTGCGACTGCGCGAAAAGCAGGCAAAAAAACCGGCCAGCGAACCGGAGAGGTTGATGAGAAACCTAGTTAAGACAGTGCTCCCATCTCTGTCATTCCCGCGAAGTCGGGAATCCCTGACAGACGAAACGCGTTTATTCTCGCAGAGATCCCCGGCTTTCGCCGAGGATGACGAGGAGTAAGGTGATTCTGTCAGCAGGTCGGTTTATGCTGTAAAAGACCCGGTTAGTTTACCCGACTGCCCCACAGGTCGTATTCATCGGCGTGTTCGATAACCACTTGGACAACATCGCCAACTTTGACGTTGGTTTCGCCGTTAAGGTAGACGCTGCCATCGATTTCCGGCGCATCGGCCATGCTGCGGCCAATCGCGCCTTCGTTATCCACTTCATCGATCAGTACGCGCAATGTGCGGCCGATTTTCTCCTGCAAGCGCTCCGCGGAGATACGCTGTTGCAGCGCCATAAAGCGGTGAAAACGTTCTTCCTTGATCGCTTCCGGCACCCTATACGGCAGTTCGTTTGCCGTTGCGCCTTCAACCGGGCTGTATTGGAAACAGCCCACGCGATCCAGCCGCGCCTCGCTCAGAAAATCGAGCAGCATTTGGAAATCTTCTTCGGTTTCACCGGGAAAACCGACAATAAAGGTGGAGCGCAGCGTCAGCTCGGGACACATCACGCGCCACTGTTTGATTCGCTCCAGCGTGCGTTCTACCGCACCGGGACGTTTCATCAGCTTGAGAATTTTCGGGCTTGCATGCTGCAATGGAATATCCAGATAGGGCAGGATCTTGCCTGCGGCCATCAACGGGATCACGTCATCCACATGTGGATAGGGGTAAACATAGTGCAACCGCACCCACACGCCCAGTGAGGCAAGCTGTTCACATAAGCTGACCATGCTTGTTTTTACCGGTTGTCCGTTCCAGAAGCCAGTGCGCTGTTTTACATCGGCACCGTAGGCCGAGGTATCCTGAGAAATAACCAGCAGTTCTTTCACACCCGCTTCAAACAGGCGTTTGGCTTCATCCAGCACACTGCCAATGGGGCGGCTATCCAAATCACCGCGCATCGACGGAATGATGCAGAAGGTGCAGCGATGGTTGCAGCCTTCAGAAATTTTCAGATAGGCATAATGCTTGGGGGTCAGCTTGACGCCCTGCGCCGGTACCAGACTGGTAAAGGGATTGTGCGCCGGTTTGGGAACATAGTGATGCACATGCGAGATCACCTGCTCATAGCTGTGCGGCCCAGAGATTTCCAACACTTTCGGGTGCAATTCACGGATTTGGTTCTCTTTGGCACCGAGGCAACCGGTAACGATCACTTTGCCGTTTTCGTTCAGTGCTTCGCCAATGGCTTCCAGCGACTCTTGCATCGCGCTGTCGATGAAACCGCAGGTATTGACGATAACCACTTCGGCGTCATCGTAGGTTGGCACAACCTGATAGCCCTCATTGCGTAATTCGGTCAGGATACGTTCGGAATCGACCAGGTTTTTCGGGCAACCGAGACTGACAAAACCGACTTTCGGCGCGGCGACAGGTGTTTTTGTGTGGGACATTCAACGTTACTCACTTTGCATCAATGGCGCGGGATTTTAATGGCATTACGGCAAACATTATACAGCTAAGTGTGGGGGTAATGCGAGAACGTGGCGAAATGTGCTATCAGGTGCGCGATTTACGTGTTCTGGACGCGCTAACGTAAAGAAAAGTAAAACGTCGCCGCTTTTTTTGCGTGCCGTGTTCGCGCTGCCTACAGTTAGTGAAATGCCTTGCCAAGGAGCCCCACCATGCTATTTCCATTGACCCGCATCGTTACTGCCCTTGCTCGCGGTTTGCTGTTGTTTGCGCTCACTGTTGCCACGCCGTTGCTGGCGGCACAGCCTACGGTGACCGAGTTGCAAGATAAACTGGACCACCCCTGGTCACTGGCCTTCTTACCGGGAAATAATGGCATGTTGATCACTGAACGTGCCGGGCAATTGCTGCACTGGCAGGAGGGAAAGGGGCTTTCTGCACCGATTGAAGGCGTACCGGCGGTATTTGCCAAATCTCAGGGAGGCTTGCTGGAAGTCGCTTTAGCCCCGTATTTTGCACAAAGCAGTCGCATTTACCTGAGCTTTGCCGAAGTGGGCTATGGGCGTTTATCTGAGGATTATCGCCATTTGGAGCAGTTCACCGTATTCTTCCGCCAACAGCCCAAACTCTCCAGCGGTAATCACTTTGGCGGTAAGTTGGTTTTCGATAAAAACGGCATGCTGTTTATCTCGCTCGGTGAAAATAACCAACGCCCCACCGCGCAGGAGCTCGATAAGCTGCAAGGGAAGATCGTACGACTGACGGCAAAGTTCCTGTCGATAATCCTTTTGTGAACAAGGGCGGCGCGCGACCCGAAATATGGTCGTACGATCATCGTAATCCGCAGGGGCTGGCCTTTAACCCGGTTACCGGAACCCTGTGGGAGCACGAGCATGGTGCGCGTGGTGGCGATGAAATCAACTTTCCCGCCGCCGGGAAAAACTACGGTTAGCCATTGGCGACGCACGGTATCAACTACTCTGGACTGAAAATTCCGGAAGCGAAGGTAGCCCGTGTGCCGGGCATGGCCGATACTGCGCACGTGTGGGAAAAGTCGCCAGGGATAAGCGGTATGGCATTTTATCAGGGCGAGCGCTTCGCGCAGTGGAAAAATTCGGTGTTTATCGGCGCGTTGGCCGAGCGTAACTTGACACGCCTAACGCTGGAGGGTGATCGAATCCTGTCTGAGGAGCGCTTGCTGGCGGATCGCAATGAACGAATTCGCGAAGTCAGGGTGGGGCCGGATGGCTACCTGTACCTGCTCACCGAAGACAGCAATGGCAAATTGCTGCGTGTCAGGCTGAAATAACCGGCGCACTCCGTCAGAGAATGGCGCCGGATAAGTCGCATCAGGTTAACGGCAACATGACCGTGTCGCGGAAAGCGGGGCGTGCGGTTAACTGCTAATACCAGCGTTCCAGATGTGGCAATGACGGGCGTTCGATGTCCATGTTAAACCAGCAATACGCGATACATCCCAGAGGAATATCGCCAATACCGAACGCCGGCCCGGACAGCCAGGGTTGACGGATGAGCGCATCGTCAGCGATAGCCAGCAGGCGTTCGCACTCTGCTTTCTGTTTGGCAATCAGGGAAACATCACGCTGTTCAGGCGCAGTGCGCACTAGGCCAATAAATACGGTGCCAAACGGCACGGCCAACGATATTTCCCAGTCCATCCACTTTTCTGCATTGGTGCGCTGACCGTGATCGGCCAGACAACGAACGATGGTATTGGATTCCCACAACACCAGATCGTCGTCTTGCAAGCAGGGGATTAGCACGTTTGGGTTCATCGTCAGATAATCCGCCTCGCGATTACGGCCAAACTGACCGCCAGCTGGAATGTGCTGATAACTCAACCCCAATTCTGCGGCGAGCCAACGGACTTTTTTGACATTACTCGAATTCTCTCTGCCCCATAAAGTAAGCATGATAACCCTCTGATGGCAAATGGGAGGACGCGCGTTGACGCCCCGGCAGCAACAGCACCAACCACTATACCGGGTTTTCAACGGCGCGGGGGATAAGAAAAGGGAATTATCATACTGAATAGCATGCTGTTTTGATCCCGGCTTGCCTGTGCTAACGTGTCGCCGACATAAAGATATGCCAATTTAATCTTTATCATCCCAAAGCGGATTTTTCATAATGCAGTACACAATATAAAACAGGGAAACCACAATGACTTTGACCCATCGTTTTCGCGCTTTGCTGGGCGCAGCGCTTCTTTCCGCACTGCCGTTAGTGGCAGGCACTTCCACGGCATTCGCCAGCACAGATCCGCAGACGTTGACGTTTGGTGTGGCACCCGGTCCTTATGGCGACATGGTAAATCTGACCATCAAACCGCAGCTTGAGAAAAAGTGCTACAAAGTGGTGGTACGTGAGTTTAGCGACTACGTGCAGCACAATTTGGCGCTGGCAAACGGCAGCATTGATGCCAACCTGTTCCAGCATTCGCTCTATCTGGAAAAGTTTGCGGTCGACAACGGCTTGAAACTGGAGAAGTTGATCATCGTGCCGACCGCGAGCATGGGGTTCTACTCCAAAAAAAAATCCACTCGCTGGACGAGTTGAAAAAAGGCGATGTGATTACGTTGTCCAACGATGCGACCAATCTGGCACGCGGACTGCGTTTTTTGCAATCGCTCGGGTTGATCACCATCAAACCGGAACTTGATGCCACTAAAGCATCAGAAAAAGATATTGTTGATAACCCACGCGGTCTGGTATTCAAACCGCTGGAAGCAGCCCAAATGTCGCGCACGCTGGATAGCGTCACGCATCGCTGGTTAACGGTAACTTTGCGTTTGCTGCTGGGCTGAAACTGTCCACCGCGCTCAAGCTGGAAACGTTGGACGAAAACCTGAAAAACGTGATTGCCGTGCGCGCGGACGATATTGATAAGCCGTTCGCCAAAGATATCAAAGCCGCAGTGGAATCCGAGGAGTATGCTGCTGCGATCAACGCACCGGGCAGCGTGTTCAGTGAATTCCAGAAGCCAGAATGGATGAAGGCGTGTGCCGCACAGTAAGTCGGTATAAGTCCGATAGCGTGTTATTATCCCGGCCTTTGGCAGGGATAATGTTTTTGGCAGGGATAAAACAGAGAATCGGTGATGGTAGAACTCAATGCGATTAGCGTGAATTTTTCGCAGGGGAAAGTGGGCGAAACGGCGGCGGTAGATAACGTCAGCTTGCGTATCCAGCAGGGCGAAATTTTTGGGATTGTGGGTCGTGTATTCAATGAGTTGATGTAGCATCAAACGTAGTACTCGCGTTCGATGTAAGTACCGATGATCCTATCGTGCATTTCGGATGATTTTGAATATCCGAGCGTCTTGCGATTGAGCCGTTGCAATCGGTTACGCAG
>NZ_JAHWCO010000549.1:0-4788 GCF_020054415.1 Candidatus Symbiopectobacterium sp.
CTGCGTAACCGATTGCAACGGCTCAATCGCAAGACGCCCGGATATTCAAAATCATCCGAAATGCACGATAGGATCATCGGTACTTACATCGAACGCGAGTACTACGTTTGATGCTACATCAACTCATTGAATACACGACCCTAAAAAAGAAGTGCATAGCGTTATATTATCAATGCAAGTAAAGTTATCGTTACATAAAGACCATATAAAAAAATAAGGTTTTTTTAAATTCAGCGCTTCAAGATACACTGCCATTATCGTGACTGATAAAGACGCCACCTTAACCATGACAGATGCCTCACGCCCCCAATGGCAACTCTATATGCTGCGCACCGCTAACGGCGCGCTCTATACTGGTATCACGCGCGATGTGGCACACAGAGCGGCACAGCACCAGGATGGAAAAGGCGCAAAGGCACTGCGAGGGAAAGGCGAACTGACACTGGTCTATCACTGTGAGGTGGGGGATCACACCACGGCGTTACGGCTGGAATACCGCCTGAAGCAACTGAGCAAGCAGCAAAAAGAGAGGCTGGTGCGCGACCAGCCTACGACGCTCTCTGACTATATACGTGCTGATGTTCCCTAAAGCGCTCAGGGCAGAAAACGTTGGAAGGGCACAGCATAATCCACGATGCCACTCACGCCTTCAAAATGGTTATCGGAAAGCGGGTACATCTGGAAAGCGTCATCACTATCAGGCCAGCGGCAGCGCAACTGCTGCTCCCGGGCAGGCACAAAACCAAAGCGAGCATAATAAGCGGGAGAACCGAGCACCACCACGGCGGTGTAACCAAACTCGTTTAGCGCATCCAGCCCTTCGTAAACCAGCTTTTCACCCCATCCTTGACGGCGCAACGTTTCATCTACCACTAGCGGCCCCAAAGCGACCCACTGACGCTCTTCCTTTGCAATGGTCACCGGGCTAAAAGCGACGTATCCCATCACCACGCCTTCGTCATCCGTCGCGACTACGCCAAGCGTTAACAGCCCGTCTTCCCGCAGTTGATGAACCAGTTCGGCCTCTGCCGAGGTGGGAAACGCACGACGCAGCAGCGCATCAATACCCGCTGCATCTACCGGAATTTCCACCCGTACTAACATGTGGTGACCGCGCGATCATCAGTGTGCATCACGCCCTCATGTAATCCCGCCTCAACGAAATCTGCCAGACGCAGCAGGCCAATGCGCAACGGCGCTGGCATGGCATCCAGATCGATAGAATCCATCAGGTTTTTAACATACAGCCCCAGTTCAGTATCGCCTTCAATGCGCAAACGACGCTGGAAAAACAGCGTATCGGGATCTTCACGGCGTGCGGCGATCAGTACCAGATCGTTGGCTTCAGCGCTGAAGCTGACGTCTTCCACTTCATGCTGGCTCACCACCAGGCGATCGTCTCGCAATGTCACAAACCAGGTCAGCCCGACATCACGGACTTCCACTTTCAGCCAGCGTTCTGTCAGAAATGACAGCTCGCCTTCACCCAACGCCTGCTGAAACTGCCAGCTCAGTACCCGCTCCAACACCTGCCGCTGTAGGGCAAATGGGGTGAACTTCAGAGGCTTACCTAACAAGCCCGGACCTTGACGCACAATCTGTGCCCGTAGTTTTTCCAACACTGATGTACCCCTTATAAAGCAAACCGTTCAATCCAAACCACTCACCCGCTGAACGCAGGGTCCGCTCAGGCCATGCGCACCGCATGTGCTGCTTTTCTCATCACACTATTTTGCTACAGTCCAGTAAAGCAGACGCGATGCCGGGTCAATAATTTCATTATTATGCACGGAAATCTCGGTAATGCATGCAAGCAACCCCTATTCATTACACGATAAGCTGGCCTAAATCAAAGTTCTGCACCAGCGGGTCAATTAAGATTCCCTAACGTTGAAGAAGTGTCGTGCGTTGATATTCCCGTTTTCCGCATGTCCCCGCCCTGCATCAGCCCTGACATGACATCAGGCTGCCTGATGAATGAGGAAACCCGTATGGAATTACTGTGCCCCGCAGGGAACCTGCCCGCACTGAAAGCGGCAATTGATAACGGTGCCGACGCTGTTTACATCGGGCTAAAAGACGATACCAACGCACGCCACTTCGCTGGGTTGAACTTCACGGACAAGAAGTTGCAGGAGGCGAGCGACTATGTGCATCGCCATCAGCGCAAATTGCATATCGCCATCAATACGTTTGCCCACCCAAACGGCTATCAACGCTGGGAGCGCGCTGTAGATATGGCGGCCAATATGGGGGCCGATGCGCTGATCCTGGCTGATCTTGCCATGCTTGAGTATGCCGCAGAGCGCTATCCGCATATTGAACGGCACGTCTCTGTACAAGCATCTGTCACTAACGAAGAAGCAATTCGTTTTTATCAGCGCCACGTTGCAGTTCACCGCATCGTACTGCCTCGCGTATTGTCGATCCATCAGGTTAAGCAATTGGCGCGTACCAGCCCGGTGCCTCTGGAAGTGTTCGCGTTCGGCAGCCTGTGCATCATGGCTGAAGGTCGCTGTTACCTCTCCTCCTACCTGACGGGGGAATCCCCCAATACCGTCGGTGCCTGTTCTCCCGCTCGTTTTGTGCGCTGGCAGCAAACCGAAAAAGGGATGGAATCGCGCTTGAATAATGTTCTGATCGATAGATATCAGGACGATGAAAATGCCGGTTATCCCACGCTCTGCAAAGGTCGCTATCTGGTGGGCGGCGAGCGTTACCACGCACTGGAAGAACCAACCAGCCTAAACACGCTGGAGTTACTGCCGGAACTGATGGCAGCCAACATTGCCTCAGTAAAAATTGAAGGACGCCAGCGCAGTCCGGCCTATGTCAGCCAAATCACCCGCGTCTGGCGACAAGCCATTGACCGTTGCATTGCGTCTCCCGGCACCTTCACCCCGAGTGCGGAGTGGATGTCAGCGCTCGGGGCAGTGGCGGAAGGCACGCAAACCACGCTGGGTGCGTACCACCGAAAATGGCAATAAGCGGCAGGTGAGAGAAGAGAACAGTATGAAATATGCGTTAGGTGCCATCCTCTACTATTGGCAAAAAACGGATGTGGAAGCCTTTTATCAGGCAGCCAGCCAGAGCAGCACCGATATTATCTATTTGGGTGAAACGGTGTGCAGTAAACGGCGCGCCATCAAAGTGGGCGACTGGCTCGATCTGGCGAAACAACTCGCCGCCAGCGGCAAGCAAATTGTATTGTCTACGTTGGCGCTAATTCAGGCGCCCTCAGAACTCAGCGAATTGAAACGCTATGTGGAGAACGGGGAATTCCTGCTGGAAGCCAACGATCTCGGCGCGGTGAACATGGCTGCAGACCGGCATTTACCGTTTGTCGCGGGCCATGCGCTCAACTGCTACAACGCTTACACGCTGCGTCTGTTGCATAAGCAAGGGATGATGCGCTGGTGCATGCCGGTAGAGCTTTCCCGCGACTGGCTGAGCGACCTGCTTGACCAATGCGATGAGCTCGGTTTTCGCCATCAGTTCGAGGTGGAAGTGCTGAGTTACGGGCACTTGCCGCTGGCTTATTCAGCGCGCTGTTTCACCGCTCGCTCAGAAAACCGCGCCAAGGATGAGTGTGAAACCTGCTGCATCAAGTACCCGCAGGGGCGCGCCATGCTGTCGCAGGAAAACCAGCGCGTGTTTGTGCTCAACGGTATCCAGACGCAGAGCGGCTATTGCTATAACCTCGGCAACCAACTGGCGTCCATGCAAGGTCTGGTGGATATCGTTCGCTTGTCGCCACAGTCGTTGGATACGCTGACCCTGGTCGATAGCTTCCGCGCTAACGAGCAAGGTCAGGCACCACTGCCCCTGACGCAAGATGCCGATTGTAACGGCTACTGGCGACGCGTCGCAGGTCTGGAATTGGTGTCCTGACTGGCGTCGGGCGGTGATCCGCCTGATCGCTCGTTTTGAATATAAAAAAGTGCGGGCGTGCGCAATACTGTGAAAAAAACACAGTGAGCCTGCCGCAATGTCAACCGATACCCAAACAACACTATTTTCTCACGATATCCCCTCTTCCCTTCTGGATTTAGCGCCGATCCCACAGGGAGCGACGCCCAGAGATGCCTTTCATCATTCGCTCGATCTGGCGCAGCACGCGGAAAAATGGGGTTACCACCGTTATTAGTTAGCCGAGCACCACAACATGACCGGTATCGCCAGCGCCGCAACCTCGGTGCTGATCGGCTATCTTGCTTCCGGCACTGAACGCATCCTGCTAAGCTCCTGTGGCGTCATGCTGCCAAACAACTCCCCGCTGGTTATTGCCGAGCAGTTCGGTACGCTGGAATCACTCTATCCCGGGCGTATCGATTTAGGCTTGGGACGTTCGCTGGGCCCGATCAGCGTACCATGATGGCCCTGCATCGCCACCAGAATGCGGAAATCGACGATTTCCCCCGCGATGTACAGGAATTACAACGCTATTTTGCTGATGCTCAACCAGACCAAGTGGTGCGTGCCGTACCGGGTCAAGGCTTACAGGTGCCCCTCTGGCTATTGGGTTCCAGCCTCTACAGCGCGCAGTTAGCGGCAGCATTGGGATTACCGTTTGCCTTCGTAGCGCATTTCGCTCCGGATATGTTGCTTCAGGCAATGGCGCTATACCGGGGCTTTGTTGAATAAATAAGAACTTGTAACGACTGCGCCCCATACGGGTCGATTGTTACGTGATGCGAATACTGTTCGGCATTCCTGATAGCGTGATCAGGTTAAGCGCTTTGACCATGGCCATGGCTTCGCCCACCTGAGCATCGTAGTCTCTCAGAC
>NZ_JAHWCO010000721.1:0-2575 GCF_020054415.1 Candidatus Symbiopectobacterium sp.
GACACGCCCATGATCTTGCAGGCTTTTGATACGTTACCGAGTTCTTCGGCGAGATTGAGCAGGCTGGCTTTGTGTTTGATAATGGGATTGTTAGTATGAAGCATGAGAGTTACCTCGCGTTTTGTTTAAGGATTAGACACCCATATCAAAACCGGTAACTCTCAACCTTTCAAGGTCCAGTGTCAGATCTAGTCGCGACTAATACAGTTAAGCCGTCAGGGACAGACGCTCAACCGTCTTTCTCTGGGGGAGATTCAGGCACGGCAGTTGGGAATCTCTGTTCATCGCTGGCGTAATCTTCTGGTGCTGGTGGTGCGCATTCTTGTGGGGATTAGCGTTGCGCTGGCCGGTGTTATCGGGTTTGTCGGGCTGATTGTCCCCCACGCGCTGCGCCTGATGGGGTTGACCGATCGACGCTACTTGCTGACGGGCTGCGGGCTGGCGGGTGCCATGACGCTCTCGCTCTCTGACACCATGGCGCGCGTAATGATCCCCTCGGCCGAGTTGCCCATCGGTGTAACCACCGCGACGCTCGGCGCACCGTTGTTTATCTGGCTGCTGCTGCGCCGGCGTAATCCGGTAAATGTAACCTAATGACGTACAACAGGAAGGTGACTATGAGTAACGACATCTATGCAATCCCGTTGACCACGATTAACGGCGAGGCGACCACCTTTGGCGCTTATCAGGGACAGGTCGCACTGATTGTTAACGTGGCCTCCAAATGCGGTTTAACCAAACAGTACGATGCGTTGGAAAAACTGTATGAAACCTATCGCGAGCGCGGCTTAGTGGTGCTGGGGTTTCCTTCCAATGAATTCGCCGGACAAGAGCCGGGCAGCGACGCTGAGATTCAGGAATTTTGCCGTGCCACCTATGGCGTGCAGTTCCCGATGTTCAGCAAGATTGAGGTAAATGGCGAGCAACGTCATCCCCTGTACCGTCACCTGATTGCCGCACAGCACAAAGCTAAGGGAAATCTGCTTAGCGGTTTTTATGGGCGCTTACTCAATAAAGGTCGGGCGCCCAAGCATCCTGAAGATATTCTGTGGAACTTTGAAAAATTCCTGATCGGGCGCAATGGCCAGGTGATTCAGCGTTTCTCTCCCGATATCGCTCCGGATGACAAAATGATTGTTAACGCCATTGATGCTGCGGTTGCCGAGTAATTGTTGACGCAAGAGTTGAAGCATCACGTCCCCTGCGCGCTGCGTCTGACCAACGTTGCCTGCGGGCGGCGTCTACAGCTCGTCAGCGTCAGCGCCTATGCCGGTCGATGAAGTGGTCGCCCAACTTGCCACGCGTCTGATGTTAACGGATAAATTGACGCGTCCGTTGACGGAGCTGTCCGGCGGCGAGTGGCAACGTGTACATCTTGCCGCCGTATTCTTACAGGTATGGCCTTCGCTGAATCCTTATGCTCGCCTGTTGGTGCTCGATGAGCACGCCACTGGTCTGGACGTAGCGCAACGCGTGGCGCTTGATGCCATGCTGAAAGTGTTGTGTCAGGCAGGGTTGATTGTGCTAGCCAGCGCTCATGATTTAAATCACAGCTTACAGCAGGCTGATGATATATGGTTGATTTCAAAATGTAAACTGATTGATGCTGGCGACGCAGCAGGCGTCATGCAGCCTGAACGACTGGCCCCGGTTTTTTGCATAGACTTCCAGCGTCATCGCGTTGGCGAGAGCGACTGGCTGGTGCCGGTGTCCGAGTAACCGGTCATTTACCGCGTCATGCTTGCAAAAACAGTGAAATCAACGCTAAATTAGGCTGTAATATCATTCTGATAGCGTGACATTCCCCGCAGGGCGCGGTGAACAATAAAACGAACCGATACTCGCAGGATACCGCAGATGCGTTTGATTCAGGGGTTGCTGATCGCAAGTTTGTTTTTGGTTGTGTGCAGCAGCCACCGCGGGTCGTGTATTCAATGAGTTGATGTAGCATCAAACGTAGTACTCGCGTTCGATGTAAGTACCGATGATACTATCGTGCATTTCGGATGATTTTGAATATCCTGGCGTCTTGCGATTGAGCCGTTGCAATCGGTTACGCACTGTCAGATGCGCACGCTCAATACGCTGTGTATACAGCTTGCTAACAATGTGTTTTACTTTTGGAAGTTCGTCGTTGTAAGCCCTGTAGCTATCCGTGTTTGCATGACTGACGACGGTAACGCTGATGGCCACTTTTGCCATGACCGTGTTTTTTCACAGGAGATGTCTGTTCACAAAACTGGCATCTTACATCAACTTTAGCCACTGTATTCCACATCCAAAACCGGACATTTCACACTGCAATCAACATATTGTATACACGACCATTCGCTGAGTACAACGCCCGGTGCAATATCCGTGATATTTTTCAGCGTCAGACTTTCATCCGGGTGAGGGCTTTGTTGAATAAATCAGAACCTGTAATGACTGCGCCCCATACGGGTCGATTGTTACGTGATGCGAATACTGTTCGGCATTCCTAATAGCGTGATCCGGTTAAGCGCTTTGACCATGGCCATGGCTTCACCCACCTGAGCATCGTAGTCTCTCAGACTTAGATGACCACCCAGAAGCC
>NZ_JAHWCO010000047.1:0-8682 GCF_020054415.1 Candidatus Symbiopectobacterium sp.
CATTTTCAACCAAAACTGGCATGGAAAAACAGCATGATTACCTATTATTCAACAAAGCCGTATGAAGCATGAGAGTTACCTCGCGTTTTGTTTAAGGATCAGACACCCATATCAAAACCGGTAACTCTCAACCTTTCAAGGTCCAGTGTCAGATCTAGTCGCGACTAATACACATTATGGGTGAGCGTACCTGTGCGCCCGCCATGGATATCATCAGTGATACCGCACGCAGTAATATCCCGGCGCTCGGCTATGCGGGCACTTATGCCATCGCCAACGTGTTGCTGACATTAGCCGGTTCGCTGATTGTCATTATCTGGCCTGAACTGCCTTTCTAAGCGGGTTGAAAAAAATTGTCACTATTCTTTAAATAAAACCGAACTTTTTCGCATGTAGAGCGTCTGAATAAGTGCCGCTGCTTTTCTTTGAAATCCCCTTATTGAGGAGCCCGTCGTTCCCTCCTTTTCAGGTTCAAGAATGATGGGCCTTTTCTTACCCACCAGACTTCTCTTTGCGACCCGATTCTATTGGATGGTACTATTTACGCCGGACTCACAGGGGATCACCACGCGATGGAAACACGGCGCGCAGCACGGATCAACAAACTGACTCAGACATTGAAGAATGGCGATCGGCTGCACTTGAAACAAGCGGCAGAATTGTTGGGCGTATCCGAAATGACCGTGCGTCGCGACCTGAACGCCACGCCAGCCAGCGTGATTCTCTTGGGCGGCTATGTGGTTAACGATCCGCAGAGCAGCGCCATGGGTCACTACTTTGTGTCCGATCAGCAGAACCAGCAGGTGCCGGAGAAACGTGTGGCGTGCCGTCTGGCGGCACAACTGGTCGAGGCGGGCGAAACCGTTTTTTTGACTGCGGCACCACCCTGCTCTTTGTTATCGATGCCATCGATGAAGATCTGCTGTTTACCGCTGTCTGCTACTCCCTGAACACCTTTCTGGCACACTGCAAAGCCAAACCCGCTGCCAAAGTCATTTTGTGCGGCGGGGAATTCCACTCCGATAATGCGATTTTCACGCCGCTGACCCGGCAGAGTGAACTGGACCCGATCTGCACCAACAAAGCGTTCATCTCGGCGGCAGGGGTCGATCTCAGGCGGGGAGCAACCTGTTTTAATTTTGCAGAGCTGGATATCAAACACCGTGCGATGGCGCTATCTCAGCGCACTATTCTGGTGGCCGACAGCAGCAAGTTTGGCCTGATACAGCCTGCCGCTATCGGCGCATTGACGCAGTTCGATACGCTGGTGACCGACTGCGCCCCGCAGGGCACCTATCAGGATTTCGCGCTCGACAACGGCATCATGCTGATCTATCACTGCTGTTAAAACCAGCCGCCAAACCATTTGGTCAGGGTTAGCCATATCCCATCCCACAGTCGCCCGAACATACCTGCTTCAGGCACGTCATCCAGCGCCACCAGCGGTCGTTGTGCAATTACTTTGCCATCCAACTGGAAATCCACGGTACCGACTGCCTGGTTTTTCGCCAACGGAGCCTGTAGATGTGGCGACATCATAGTAAAACTGGCTTTCAGGTTGCGCATTTGCCCTTTAGGCACCGTCAGTGCGACATCGTCAACAACCCCTAACCGTGCTTCACTCTGCGCACCGTACCAGACACGCTGTGTGGTAAACGTGGTATTGGCCTGAACTGGCGTGACTGTTTCGAAGAAGCGGAAACCCCAGGTCAGCAGCTTTTCGCTATCGCGAAAACGAATGGCATCCGTCGGTGCGCACAGTACCACAGAAATTAACCGCATGTTACCTTCCGTCGCGGATGCCACCAGATTGTGTCCAGCACCACTTGTATGCCCGGTTTTGATGCCGTCAACATTCAGGTTGCTGCTCCACAACAAACGGTTGCGGTTGTGCTGCTTAATGTTATTGAAGGTGAATTCTTTTTCTTTATGCAGGGCATACTCTTCCGGCACATCGCGAATCAACGCCTGCCCCAGCAGCGCCATATCACGCGCCGTGCTGTACTGGCCAGCAGCATCCAGTCCGTGCACGGTGAGGAAATGGGTATTGGTGAGGTTGAGTGATTTGACATAGTTGTTCATCAGGCTGACAAACGCATCCTGACTGCCCGCCACATAGTCGGCCAACGCAATGCTGGCATCATTGCCCGATTGGATAACGATGCCTTTATTCAGTTCCAAAACCGGAATTTTATCGCCGGGTTTCAAAAACATCAAAGACGATCCCCGTAGCACCGGATTACCCGTTGCCCAAGCATCTTTACCGACGGTAACCAGATCGTCTGGTTTAATTTTTTCCGTTTTTATCGCCTGACCGATAACGTAGCTTGCCATCATTTTCGTCAGGCTGGCGGGATCTAGTCGCTCATCCGCTCGCTGTTCCGCAAGAACCACGCCGCTGTGGTAATCCATGAGAATAAAGGCTTTAGATTCGATCTGCGGCGCGGCAGTTGCCTGTTCAGCGTATACGTGTGGGGTTAGCGCCAGCCACAGCAGCGTTGCGCTGCATAGCATCAAGCGGGAGCACGCGGCCTTGGAAAATCGCGCCTGGGGGAAATGTGCCGTGGTGTTCATGCGTCCTCCATGTCGTAAGTCGTGCAGTTAATCTGATCATATTTCGATATTCTTTGCAACGAATGGCAATAAGCTGTAAACGTTACCGCCCGCCGCCCGACAATGAAACGCCCTACTCTGTAAAGATACTCAAAGAAATGAAAACGTCTAGAAAATACGCTGATTTATAAATACGTTATGAGAGTTATCTCATGGAATGAAGGGATAACCGACAAGCGGCATGCACCGCTCGCCGTTAACAGAACGTTAGCGCCGATCGCGTTTATCCGCACACTTGGCAAACCAGTCACCCAGCATCTGCACCACTTGCACCAGAATAACCAGCGCCACCACGGTCACCACCATCACCTGCATTTCATAGCGGTAATAATCAAAGCGGATCGCTAAATCACCGACGCCACCACCGCCCATAATACCCGCCATCACGGAGTAGCCAATCATGCTGACCAAGGTGATGGCCAGACCGCGCAACAAACCCGCCTTGGCTTCCGGCAGCAGTACGGTCGCAATAATACGAATTGTGCTGGCGCCGAACGCTTCGGCCGCTTCGACAATGCCGGGGTCGACTTCGCGCAGGGCGCCGTCCACCAGACGTGCATAAACGCCGTCGCCGCTACCGACATCGGCACCGATGCCGCCACCGGACCGATGGTGTTACCCAGCAAAATCTGGGTAAGCGGCAACAACAACACCAGCAGGATGACAAACGGGATAGAGCGGATAATGTTGACTAAAATAGTGCTGCATAATACACTGCACGGTTTTGCCAAAACAGGTTTCTGTCGTTGACAAAGATCAACAGACCCAAAGGTAGGCCTCCGACAATGGCGCACAGCGTCGCGATGCTGACCATCTGAAAGGTTTAGCCAAACGCAACGGTCAGGTCAAGCCAAAAATCACCCATGTAACACTTCCACGCGCGCCGTGCGGGTCTGGACATAATGGATAGCGGCAGCCAGTTGCTCGCTGTCCGTCGGGTGGGTCAGTAACACCACCAGAATACCTAACGCACGGTTGCCAATATATTCAATCTTGCCGTGCAAGATGTTGACCGAAACGCCATAGCGCACTGCCACATCAGATAACACCGACTGCTCGGCGGAATCGCCGATAAACAGGATTTTCAGCAACGTGCCTTGCAGCTCTTCTTTCAGGCGAGCGGGCAATTCCAGATTCAGCGTGTGAGAGACCAACTGTTGCGTGAAGGGATGTTGCGGCGCAGCAAACACATCGAACACCTCACCTTCTTCCACTACGCGGCCTTGCGTCATTACCGCCATGCGATCGCACACCGTCTTGATGACGCTCATTTCATGAGAAATCAGCAAAATGGTGATCCCCAGGAGCTGATTAATCTCTTTAAGCAGCACAAGTATGGCGGCAGAGGTTTCCAGATCGAGGGCCGAGGTCGGCTCATCGCACAGCAGCACTTCGAGATGGTTGGCAATCGCGCGTGCAATGCCGACGCGCTGTTTCTGCCCACCACTCAAACGGGAAGGATAGACATCCGCCTTATCCGACAAGGCTCAGCATTTCAAGCACACGCTGGGCAATTTCCTGTGGAGATTTGCCCGCTGCTTTCAAACTGAACGCGACGTTTTCCGCCACGGTACGCGTCTGCATCAGATTGAAATGCTGAAAAATCATGCCAATGCCCTGACGAGCCCAGCGCAGCTCACTGCCGCTTAACTCACTGATCGTGACGCCATTCACCGTGACACTGCCGCTTGTCGGGCGTTGCAACAGGTTAATGGTACGCAACAGGGTACTTTTCCCCGCACCGCTGGTGCCCACAATCCGGTCGTTTATTCAATATGTTGATTGTAGTGTGAAATGTCCGGTTTTGGATGTGGTATACAGTGGATAAAGTTGATGTAAGATGCCCGTTTTGTGAACAGACATCTCCTGTGAAAAAACACGGTTATGGCAAAAGTGGCCATCAGCGTTACCGTCGTCAGTCATGCAAACACGGATGGCTACAGGGCTTACAACGACAAAAGTAAAGCACATTGTTAGCAAGCTGTATACACAGCGTATTGAGCGTGCACATCTGACACTGCGTAACCGATCGCAACGGCTCAATCGCAAGACGCTCGGATATTCAAAATCATCCGAAATGCACGATAGGATCATCGGTACTTACATCGAACGCGAGTACTACGTTTGATGCTACATCAACTCATTGAATACACGACCCGTTCACGCAGCACATGCAACCGCCGGGGATCTCTTTCAATACAGCGCCGCTGTCAGACAACAACGCACCGTCGATGCCAATTTCACCAAATTCATTGACCAGTACCGCCCACACTTCATCTTCGGGTTTTTGTGTCAGCAGGTGGCGAATGGTGGTGGTTTTGCCACTGCCAAGAAAGCCAGTGATCAGGTTTACTTTGGTCAACACATCAGACTCCGGAAATACGATTAAACGGGGGAGGCGAGAGGCGCGCCAGTCATTGAGCGGCGCGAGAGAGACTTAGTCGGCGCGGCCCATATAGCGACGCTCGGCGATATGAATACGAATGTTTTCACCTGCGCTCAGGTATTCTGGCACCTGAACCACCAGACCGGTGCTCATGGTCGCCGGTTTGTTGCGGGCGCTGACTGAAGCCCCTTTGATGCCTGGTGCGGTCTCTACAATTTCCAAATCAACCGTTTGCGGCAGTTCCAGCGCCAGGATTTGTCCATCCCAAGTCAGTACCTGAATGCCCGGCATCCCTCCTTCCGGTATAAACATCAGTCTATCTTCAATTTGCTCTTTTTTGAAGATATACGGCGTGTAATCTTCATCATCCATAAAGACGTACTCATCACCGTCCATATAGGAGAAAGTGACAAAACGGCGTGTCAGGGTTATGGTATCGAGAATGTCGTCACCCTTGAAACGTTCCTCAACCTTCAGGCCGGTACGTACATCGGAGAAGCGCATTTTGTACAACGTGTTGGCACCGCGAGCGCTGGGGCTTTGGATGTCGACATCCTTTACCAACAGCAGCTTGCCACCGTAATTGATCACCATGCCACGTTTGATTTCGTTCGCTCTTGCCATGAAAAAAACCCTGTTATAAAGAAAAAGACATTTTTGTGGCGACACGTTACTCGCGCCGCTGAATTCAGGCAAGCGGCATTTTATCATCCGCTCGCGCATTCATCGCAGTCGTTCTATTTTATAGCAGGTCGGTCAGGCGTACACCGGCAGAGCGCCCAATAGTGTAAGCAGGTGCGCCACGATGTTAATGGCGCCAAACGCCAGAACGATAACCACCAGCCACATTCCACCTGGTGCGCGATAGGTCGTGCTATCAGGAACAAAGTGCTTGCGCGCGGCGGCGACCATACAGGCGGGAATGATCACTGCCCACAGCGTCGCCGCCAGCCCGGCGAAACCGATGGCATGCAGAAAACCATCAGGATACAGCAAGGCGGCAAGCGTTGGTGGAATAAAGGTGATGCTGGCTGCCTGTGTACGGCCTCGTGGTGTATCTGCCAGTGAAAAAGAGTCTTGAATATAGTCAAACAGTCCTAGGGATACGCCGAGGAAGGAACTGGCCAGTGCCATATAAGAAAAGGCGTTCAGCAAGGGGAGCAGATAGGCACTTTGCGCAGTGTTGCCCATGTGCTGAAGTAAATTGCCAATGTTGCCGCCCTCGGCGACCACGGCTTTAAATCCTTCACGTGGAATGTTGCCTTGAATCACATACTGCCACAGTAAATAGATCGCCAGTGAAAGTAAGGTGCCGTAGAACAGGCTGCGCGCCACCGTGCGCCCGTCTTTGTGATAGTACTTCACCAAACCGGGTACATTGCCATGGTAACCAAAAGAGGCCAACAGGTAGGGTAACGCTGCCAGTGCATAGGGAAAGTAGGGCGCATCCGCGGGCGCGCTCATCAACAGACGAGGGTGGTTGACCTGAGTGATCAGGTCGCTCACTGACAGCACAAAAGTAATCACCATACCGCCAATCAGAAGAGTACTTAGCCGATCCACGGCGCGCGTGGAGAGCCAGACAATAAAGGCAACCAGTAGAGAAAATATTAACCCTGATGTAGCGTGCCCTATGGGAAAAACATCTGCCAGCGTGTGCGTGATGATTGAACCACCCGCTGAGATATAGGCATAGGTTAAAATATAAAGTACAAATGCTACGGACAGACCGTTCAGGGTATTCCAGTGTTTCCCGAGCAGATCTTTCACCATGGTATGGAAGCTGGCACCGGCGGGGTAGTGCAGGTTGGTTTCCAGGATCATCAGTCCGGAGGCAAACATGCAAAACCAAGTGGCAACCAGCAACGGCATCGAGCCACTAAACCAGACACCGGCGGTAACAATCGGAATCGAAAACATGCCTGCACCTACGGCAGTGCCAGCAATGATCATGGCTCCGCCAAAGGCAGAGCGCGAACGAGAAAGCGGGAAAACGTCGGCTGACATTGCAGCTCCAAGGTAAAGTCATTGTACTAGTTTAATGATACAAAAAACTTATGGTTAAGTAAATCGTCGATCTGCCAGTAAAACGTGAAATAGCCAACGCTTATGACGATAAAGGCGGGGGAAATGGTGAATTTCTCTGCATTACGCTGGTGTTATCGGGCAAATTTGCTAGGCTGGAGCGGCCATTAAACCCGCCTTGCGAGTAAACAGGATGGAATGTCGTTCAGGCTGTGGGGCCTGCTGTATTGCTCCGTCAATCTCCAGTCCGTTGCCGGGCATGCCGGAGGGGAAACCCGCCAACGTACGCTGCCTGCACCTTGATGCCGCGATGCGCTGTGGCTTGTTTGGCTCGCCGTTGCGGCCTGCGGTGTGCGCGACGCTGCAACCGCAGGCGGAGATGTGTATGACAACGCGGGATGATGCGCTGACTTATCTTTTACAGCTTGAGGCAGAAACGCCTCCCTGATAGGGGCCGTATCGTTTGTTTATACCTCCTTGATTTTCCACATACAGTAAGCAGCTCCCACGCTCATCAGCAGGGAAATAGAGAAGACGGCGTGATAACCCCAAAATTGTGCCACGATGCCGGCCAGCGATCCGGAAATGATCCAACCCACGCGCGTGGTGTCGGTAAATAGCGTGGTGGCTGTGCCCGCTTGTCCTGGCATTAAATCCTGAAAATAGAGCATGCCGATACCCGCCAAAATACCGATAAAAATGGCGTTCAGCATTTGTAATCCTAACAGCACCCACTCTGCGCTGAACAGCACCAGCCCGACATAAAAAAGCAGTCCTGCACCGACGGCAATGCGCATCAAAATGCGTTTACCAACGCGTTTTGCCACATAGCACGCAATCAACATAACAGGAATTTCCAGCCCGGCCGCCGTGCCCATCATGATCCCGGCCAGCTTCTCAGACAGCCCCAGTGTGTTGACTACATATAAAGGCATCGTAATCAGGTAAACCCCGTTACAGGTCCACATGGCGGTGCAGGCGAAAAAAGCAGCAGCGTGTCATGTCGATTCTGACGCGGTGATGTCAACGTCGTGTCTGTTTGCAAGGCCGATTTCGGCATTGAGGGGAGCAGAAAGGTCACCAGCGCGCCACACAGCAAAAATACCACTGCTGCGGTGAGGTACATCACAGGGAAGCAAAAACCCAGCGCCAGGGTAAAAGCCACCGGCGGGCCGATCACCCAGGACAGGGAGATCTGGGTACGCATCACTGAGCTAAACATCGCGGCTTCGCGCCCGGTACGATCGGCGTGCTCGCGCGCCAACGCGAATAGCTGTGGGTTAGCGATCGAACCAAAGCTTGAGAGAAGGACGCCGACAATCAGCAAGATAAAGTAATTACGGTTCCAGGCATACAGCACGCATCCCAGTGCACCCAGTATGCAGCAGTGCAGAATCAGCCGTTTACGATCGCCCTGCTTGTCGGAGCGTGTGGTCAGCATTTGGCTCACGACAATGCCGATAACTGCACTGCCCGTGTAGTAGAGCCCCACCATCAGCGGGTTTACTTTCACTTCTGGGCTTTGTTGAATAAATCAGAACTTGTAACGACTGCGCCCCATACTGGTCGATTGTTACGTGATGCGAATACTGTTCGGCATTCCTAATAGCGTGATCCGGTTAAGCGCTTTGACCATGGCCATGGCTTCACCCACCTGA
>NZ_JAHWCO010000589.1:0-16515 GCF_020054415.1 Candidatus Symbiopectobacterium sp.
AACACGGTCTACCCGGAAGCCCGCATCCAGTTGTGCATCGTGCACATGGTGCGCAACAGTCTGCGCTTCGTTGCCTGGAAGGACTATAAGGCGGTAACACGCGACCTCAAAGCAGTGTATCAGGCTCCAACCGAAGAGGCCGTACTTCAGGCGCTGGAGACGTTCGGTGGGACATGGGATCACCGCTATCCGCAGATAAGCCGGAGCTGGCAGTCAAACCGGGCCAACCTGTCGACATTCTTCTCGTACCCGCAGGAACTTCGCAAGGTAATCTACACGACGAACGCTATAGAATCACTGAACAGCGTGATCCGGCATGTAATCAAGAAACGCAAGGTGTTCCCGACTGATGACTCGGTGAAGAAGGTCATATGGCTGGCAATCCAGGCGGCATCACAGAAATGGACGATGCCCTTACAGGACTGGCGTATGGCAATGAGTCGCTTTATTATCGAGTTCTGTGGCCGCCTTGACGGTCACTTCTGAGGAAAGGCATTTACACAAAATCTTAAACAGGCTCCTAAAACGCGACGGCGGATAGTGAATTCCGGTTTCAGGAAAAACAGACTTTTGTTTTATATGTTTCCATTTGTGACAAACACAAAAGAAACAGCGTTTCGTTTGTGTCATCATACCCCCACAACTCAATAAACAATACCCAATGGGATACAATGAAACTCAGTGCGTTACGGCTTGCCACGGTAGCCCTATCGCCGTCCTTTCTGTTCCTTAGCATGACTGCACACGCAACTGAACAACCCGCTCCGGTATGGCACAGCATCGCCTTCGGCCAATCGACCGACGTTAACTTCTCCTCCAACGTTCTGCCGGAAAAAATTGGCGTTAACTATGTCACCATCAACGGCAAAAAACTGACGGTTGACGATAAGGCCGACCTCTCAGCGCCGATCACCATCGAGAGCCGCGGCGGTAAAATCGCCAACACCCACGATGGGCTAACCTTCTTCTACACTACGCTGCCCGCCGATGTGAACTTTACCTTGCGAGCCACCGTGACCGTCGATCAGTTTGGCCCCGAAAATGGCGCTAAACCGGCCGCACAGGAAGGGGATGGGATTCTGGTGCGCGACATTATTGGGGTACCGCGTCAAAATCCGTTGAAGGAAGGTTATGAGGAGTTCCCTGCTGCTTCCAACATGGTGACGAATTCCATCATGACACAGGATAAGAAATCCCATACGGAAGTCCGGTTGCAAGCCATTGTGCGTAACGGTGTGCTGCAACCGTGGGGTAACGCGGGTGCCAAGATCACCAAGACCAATATTCAGGAAAAAATTAACCTAGAACAGACCCCCTTCTTTCCGTATGAAGGTGGAACGTACCAACGACGGTTTTATGACATCCTATGCGCCCAAAGACAGCGACGACTGGGTAAGCAAAGAAGTGAAAGGGGCGGCCCTCGTCACCAAACTGGATAAATATCATTACTATGTGGGTTTCTTCGCATCACGTAACGCCAAAATCACTGTCAGTGATGCGCAGTTGACGACGTCTCCGGCACAAACCAAAGCGTCGCCGGAATTCAAATTTGCCGCATTTGCCCCAGTATTGCAGGTGACGTCCTCGACCAAAAGCGCGAGCGATAACTATGACGTGCAACTGCGTGCCAACTATGCAGGTACCGTTACCATCACTCAGGGCGATA
Source organism: Candidatus Symbiopectobacterium sp. (assembly GCF_020054415.1). Taxonomy (NCBI): domain Bacteria; kingdom Pseudomonadati; phylum Pseudomonadota; class Gammaproteobacteria; order Enterobacterales; family Enterobacteriaceae; genus Symbiopectobacterium; species Candidatus Symbiopectobacterium sp. The sequence goes on from NZ_JAHWCO010000589.1 coordinate 1,667, forward strand.
AAGCGCTGGGCGCAGCACATACCGTAAAAGCCGGTGAGACGCTAAGCGTTCCTGCCAAGCTGAGCGCTGGCAGTGACTTCAAAATCGTTTATCTGCCTACAGAAGGCGATGATAAAGCAGCGAAAGAAGCAACATTCAGCGTAGATAAAGTCAAACTGGCCGATGCCAAAAATGTCTATGTTTCTGCGCAAGGTCAGGCAAGCAACGATGGCAGAAAAACTGCCCCGTTAGATTTCGCAACCGCTATTAACGTATTGCAAGCAGGAGCAACCTTATGGCTAGCAGACGGCGATTACAGTGTTTCCTCCATTCCCGTCAGCGCCAGCGGCAGCCAGAAAGCATCGAAAAAACTGTTCGCTCAGTGCAAAAAAGCAGTGATTCACGGCCTGCAACTGAATGCCAGCCATTGGCATGTGAAAGGCGTCTAAATCACTGAGAAGCCGTTCCGTATCGAAGGCAGCTACAACACCATCGAACAAGTACTGGCGCACCATTGTGACTACACAGGGATTCAGGTTTATTCTTCCGGTGACGTAGGCCGTCCGCTGTGGGCAAGCCACAACCTGATTCCGAACTCAGAATCACACAGCAACCAGGATCCTGGCAAAATCAACACCGACGGTTTTGCGGTGAAAATGCGCGTGGGTGAAGGCAACGTGATTCGCGGTGCATTCTCTCACAACAACATCGACGATGGTTTTGACCTGTTCAACAAGATTGAAGACGGCGCTAACGGCGTTGTGGTGATCGATAATTCAATTGCCATGAACAACACCAGCAACTGCTTCAAAATGGGTGGCGAAGGTCAGCCGGTTGCGCACAAAGTGAAAAACAGAATCGCTGTTGGAAACCAACTGGATGGTTTTACTGATAACTTCAACCCCGGCGCGCTGGTAGTAGAAAACAACACGGCGCTGGATAACCAACGCTTCAACTTTATTTTCCGTCCAAGTCCTTACTCTGGCCCGGAAAAACAAGGTGTGTTTAAAAACAACATCTCCCTGAAAACCCAAGAAGGCAAGTACGACGATGCTGTGGTGGGTAACGCGGACAACAGCAACTTCTTTATCAAAGACGGTCGATCTGTTAGCGCTCAGGGAAAATAGATAACCGAGAAGAACTTTGTCTCCGTTAACGTACCGGAAACGTTCGCACGCGATGCGAAAGGTAACCTGGTTCTGGGTTATTTCCTCAAAAAGAAATGATTGACTGAAAAAAACCGAATAAGCGGCGAGTTATCCCGCCGCTGAGGTTGCTGACAAACGGCCTTACTCCCATCGTCATTCCCACGCAGGCAGCAATCTGTCACAGGCTAAACGCGTTTATTCTCACAGAGATCCCCGGCTTTCGCCGAGAGTGACGAGAGTAGAGCCAAGGGTAACGTGGGGCAAAGTGGCTTTGTCATCCGCTTGAACGGCGGGAATAATCCCGCCATTTTTTGTCCATAAAAAAAGGCCGATCTAGCGATCGGCCCTTTTTACTGAATGCGCAAGTTACATCGCTTTTTTCGTCAGCTCAATAACACGCAGCTTCGCAATCGCTTTCGACAATTCTGCGGAAGCCTGTGCGAAATCCACATCGCCATGCGAATTGCGAATGTGATCTTCCGCTTTAAGCTTGGATTCCAGCGCACGCGCTTCATCAAGGTCCTGCCCACGGATGGCGGTATCGGACAGCACGGTCACGGAGTTCGGTTGCACCTCAAGGACGCCGCCGGACAGATAGATATACTCTTCTTCGCCGTGTTGCTTAACGATACGCACCATACCAGGTTTAATGGCAGTGAGCAGCGGGGCGTGGCCTGGGTAGATACCCAGTTCGCCTTCACTCCCCGTCACCTGGATCTTTTGCACCAGGCCGGAGAACATTTCCTGTTCTGCGCTAACGACATCTAGATGGTAAGTCATAGCCATATCAACCTCCTAACAGACGTTACAGTTTCTTGGCTTTTTCCACTGCTTCGTCAATGGAGCCAACCATGTAGAACGCCTGCTCCGGAAGATGGTCGTATTCACCGTCCATGATGCCTTTAAAGCCGCGGATGGTGTCTTTCAGTGACACGTATTTGCCCGGAGAACCGGTAAATACTTCTGCCACGAAGAACGGCTGCGACAGGAAGCGCTGGATTTTACGCGCGCGGGCAACGACCAGTTTGTCTTCTTCAGACAGCTCGTCCATACCCAAGATCGCGATGATATCCTTCAGTTCCTGATAGCGTTGCAGAATGGACTGCACACCACGCGCTACGTCGTAGTGTTCCTGACCAACCACCAGCGGATCCAATTGACGGCTGGTAGAGTCCAGCGGGTCAACGGCCGGGTAGATACCCAGAGACGCGATTTGACGGCTCAGTACCACGGTCGCATCCAAGTGGGCGAAGGTGGTGGCTGGCGACGGGTCAGTCAAGTCATCCGCAGGGACGTATACGGCCTGTACAGATGTGATAGAACCGGTTTTGGTAGAGGTGATACGTTCTTGCAGCACGCCCATCTCTTCCGCCAGCGTCGGCTGATAACCTACCGCAGAAGGCATACGACCCAGCAGTGCGGATACTTCCGTACCGGCCAAGGTATACCGGTAGATGTTATCGACGAACAGCAGTACGTCACGGCCTTCATCACGGAATTTTTCCGCAATGGTCAAGCCAGTCAGTGCTACGCGCAGACGGTTGCCTGGCGGCTCGTTCATCTGGCCGTAAACCAGTGATACTTTGTCGATAACGTTGGAGTCGGTCATTTCGTGGTAGAAGTCGTTACCTTCACGGGTACGTTCCCCTACACCGGCAAATACGGAGTAACCGGAGTGCTCGATCGCGATGTTACGGATCAGCTCCATCATGTTTACCGTTTTACCTACACCAGCACCACCGAACAGGCCCACTTTACCGCCCTTGGCGAACGGACACATCAGGTCGATAACCTTGATACCCGTTTCCAGCAGTTCCTGGGAGTTGGAGAGCTCTTCGTAGCTCGGCGCCTGACGGTGAATCGCCCAACGCTCTTCTTCGCCGATCTCGCCTTTCATGTCGACCGGTTCGCCCAGTACATTCATGATACGGCCCAGCGTGGCTTTACCTACCGGTACTTCGATCGGATGGCCCAAGCTGTTCACTTTCAGCCCGCGACGCAAACCGTCAGAAGAACCCATTGCAATACAACGAACAACGCCGCCGCCCAACTGTTGCTGCGTTTCCAGCACAAGTTTTTCAGCACCGTTTTCAACCTCAAGCGCATCGTACACGTTAGGTACGGCATCTTGCGGGAACTCGACGTCGACCACGGCGCCGATTACCTGGATGATCTTTCCAGTTGCCATCTTGAATCCTCTACGTAATTCGACAATACGTAATTCGTAAACCTGGTTTAAACCGCGGAGGCTCCCGATACGATCTCGGTGAGTTCCTGCGTGATGCTGGCCTGACGAGCCTTGTTGTAAACCAACTGCAACTCTTTGATCAGGCTACCGCCGTTATCCGTTGCGGCTTTCATCGCAACCATACGAGCGGCCTGTTCACTGGCTAGGTTTTCTACTACGCCCTGATAAACCTGAGACTCCACATAGCGGCGCAACAGGGTATCCAGCAGCGACTTAGGATCGGGTTCATACAGGTAATCCCAGGATTTCTTATTCAGTTCGCCATCGTCCGCGGGCGGCAGAGGCAGAAGCTGAACAACTTGGGGTTCCTGATACATGGTATTGATGAACTTGTTACTCACAATGTACAGCTTGTCCAGACGACCTTCGTCGTAGGCTTGCAGCATCACTTTTACCGGCCCGATCAGTTCGGACAGGCTAGGGTTATCCCCCATGCCGGTAACCTGAGCAACAACGTTACCGCCCACAGAACCGAAGAACGAAACCCCTTTGTAACCGATCATCGCCAGATCGCTCTGCACGCCTTTATCGCTCCGGGTTTTCATGTCTGCCAGCAGTTTTTTGAACAGGTTAATGTTCAAGCCACCGCACAGGCCACGGTCCGTGGACACCACCAAATACCCGACGCGCTTAACGTCACGCTCTTCCAGGTACGGATGTTTATATTCCAGATTCCCTAACGCCAGGTGACCAATCACCGTGCGGATGGTCTCTGCATAAGGACGGCTGGCCGCCATACGATCCTGCGATTTACGCATTTTGGAAGCGGCGACCATTTCCATCGCTTTAGTGATCTTCTGCGTGTTCTGGACGCTTGCGATCTTACTACGTATCTCTTTTGCGCCGGCCATCTTTGCATCTCCTCAATGCCCGTAGGCCTGCCTGATGGCAGGCCTACGGGCGTTACCAGGACTGGGTTGCCTTGAAGGTATCAAGGATAGTTTTGAACTTACCCTCGATCTCATCGTTATAAGCGCCAGTCTGGTCGATTTGTTGCAGAAGATCGACGTTTTCGCGGTCGGCATACGCCAACAGCACAGCTTCAAAGCTGCCTACTTTCGCCAGTTCAACATCAGCCAGATAGCCACGTTCCGCAGCGAACAGCACCAGAGACTGCTGCGCAACCGACATAGGCGCATACTGTTTCTGTTTCAGTAGTTCAGTTACTTTCTGACCATGATTCAGCTGCTTACGCGTTGCATCATCCAGATCCGAAGCGAACTGGGAGAACGCCGCCAGTTCACGATACTGCGCCAGTGCGGTACGAATACCACCGGACAGTTTCTTCATGATCTTGGTCTGTGCTGCACCACCCACGCGGGATACGGAAATCCCGGGGTTAACCGCAGGACGGATACCGGCGTTGAACAGGTTCGATTCCAGGAAGATCTGACCATCGGTAATCGAGATTACGTTGGTCGGAACGAACGCGGAAACGTCACCCGCCTGCGTTTCGATGATCGGTAGCGCCGTCAATGAACCGGTTTGCCCTTTAACTTCACCTTTGGTAAACGCTTCTACGTAATCGGCGTTAACGCGTGCCGCGCGCTCCAGCAAACGGGAGTGGAGGTAGAAAACGTCGCCTGGGTAAGCTTCACGACCTGGCGGACGACGGAGCAGCAGGGAAATTTGACGATAAGCGACGGCCTGTTTGGACAAGTCATCGTAAATGATCAGTGCATCTTCACCGCGGTCACGGAAGTATTCACCCATCGCACAACCGGCATACGGAGCCAGATATTGCAGTGCGGCAGATTCAGACGCCGTTGCGACCACAACAATGGTGTTGGCCAATGCGCCATGCTCTTCCAGTTTACGCACCACGTTGGAGATCGTGGAGGCTTTCTGGCCGATGGCAACGTACACGCACTTGATGCCGGAATCGCGCTGGTTGATGATGGCGTCGATAGCCAGTGCGGTTTTACCCGTCTGACGGTCGCCGATGATCAATTCACGCTGACCACGACCAATCGGGATCATGGCGTCAACGGACTTGTAGCCCGTCTGTACCGGCTGATCAACGGATTGACGTTCGATAACGCCTGGTGCGATCGCTTCTACCGGAGAGAACCCGTCGTTCTCAACCGGGCCTTTGCCGTCTATAGGTGCACCTAGGGTGTTCACCACGCGGCCCAGCAGACCACGGCCAACCGGCACTTCCAGAATACGGCCGGTACACTTGACCTTCATGCTTTCGGCGAGGTCAGCGTACGGACCCATCACCACCGCACCAACGGAGTCGCGCTCTAGGTTCAGGGCGATAGCGTAACGGTTGCCGGGCAGGGAGATCATCTCCCCCTGCATCACGTCGGCCAGGCCGTGTACGCGAATGATCCCGTCACTGACGGAAACAATAGTACCTTCATTGTGAGCTTCGCTCACCACATTGAACTGAGCAATGCGCTGCTTGATCAGTTCGCTGATTTCGGTGGAATTAAGTTGCATACTCCAGTCCCCTTAAGACTGCAAGACGTCTGCGAGGCGTTCCAGACGGCCGCGAATGCTGCCATCTATCACCATATCGCCCGCGCGGATCACCACGCCTGCGACAACAGACTTATCAATTTTGCAATTCAGCTTCACTTTGCGTGACAGGCGTTTTTCCATGGCGGAAGTAATCTTGTCCAGCTGCTGTTCACTCAGTGCGCTTGCGGAGGTGACTTCGACGTCAACCGTCGACTCCTGCGCGGCGCGGAGTTGCGCAAACTGTTCCAGAACTTCAGGAAGCACCAGTAAACGCCCATTTTCCGCCATCACCTTAATCAGGTTCTGGCCGGGCTCATCCAGCTGATCGCCACACACGTCAATGAAAGTGCTCGCCAGCAGATTCGGTGCCATAGCACCGGACAGCAGAGCGGCAAACTGTTCATTGCGTGTCACTTCAGCGGCAAACGCCAGCATGTTCTGCCAGCGTTCAACGGCCTGATGTTCAACCGCAAAGTCAAAAGCTGCTTTGGCGTAGGGGCGAGCTACCGTGACAAATTCAGACATCGGCCCCTCCCTCCTTACAGTTCAGCGACCAGTTTATCAACGATGTCGCTGTTAGCAGCTTCATCCACGGAACGTTCAATAATCTTCCCGGCACCGGCAATCGCTAGCATGGCAACCTGTTTACGCAGCTCTTCACGAGCACGTTTACGTTCGGCTTCAATTTCAGCCTGCGCCTGCGCCACGATTTTGCTACGTTCAGCTTCTGCTTCCACTTTGGCCTCATCCAGGATCTGAGCACGGCGTTTATTGGCTTGCTCGACGATCACCTGAGCTTCCGCTTTGGCTTTTTTCAGCTGATCGGTGGCATTGGCCTGCGCTAAGTTCAAATCTTTTTTGGCACGTTCCGCAGAAGCCAAACCGTCAGCAATCTCTTTCTGACGCTTCTCGATGGCAGCCATTAACGGCGGCCATACAAACTTCATGCAAAACCAGACAAACAGGACGAACGCAATGGCTTGGCCGAGGATTGTTGCATTAATATTCACAGCACAATGCCTCTTTTAAGTTAACTAATTTATGTTAAATACCTAACCGGCGATACCGGGTTAGGCGACCGCAAACATCACATACAGGCCCAGACCAACAGCAATCATCGGGATGGCGTCAACCAGACCCATAACGATAAAGAACTGTGTACGCAGCAGAGGAATCAGGTCAGGCTGGCGAGCCGCGCCTTCCAAGAATTTACCACCCAGAATGCCGATACCGATCGCAGCACCGATCGCCGCCAGACCCATCATCAACGCGGCAGCCATGTACAGCAGATCCACACTCAGGTTTTCCATGACAGTCTCCAGTTTGTTTCAGTTAGAACGTTATTGTGTTGAAATAAAAATCAATGCTCTTCAGATGCCATCGAGAGATAAACAACCGTCAGAACCATGAAAATAAAGGCCTGAAGCGTAATGATCAGGATGTGGAATATTGCCCAAGGCACATTCAACAACCATTGCGACCACCACGGCAGCAAGCCGGCAATAAGGATGAAGATCAACTCACCCGCATACATGTTGCCAAACAGTCGCAAGCCGAGTGAAACCGGTTTGGACAGCAGGCTGACACCTTCAAGAATCAGGTTGATGGGAATAAAGACCGGATGGTTGAAAGGTTGCATGGTCAGTTCTTTTACAAAACCGCCAACGCCTTTCATTCTGATGCTGTAGAACAGCACCAGAATAAACACGCCTAGCGCCATGGACAGTGTGATGTTGACATCCGCCGTCGGTACTACGCGCAGGTAAGGCAATCCAATCCAATGTTCGCCGATAAAGGGCAGAAGATCGATCGGCAACAGGTCCATGGCGTTCATCAGGAACACCCAAACGAAAATGGTCAGCGCCAGAGGGGCGATAAGTTTGCTTTTGCCATGGAACATGTCACGCACGTTGCCATCAACAAAACCGATGATCATCTCCACAAAGGTTTGCAGTTTACCGGGCACGCCGCTGGTCGCGTTCTTTGCAACCTTGCGGAAAATGACCAGAAACAGGATCCCAAGTGCGATTGATAAAAACATCGAATCGACGTTAATCGACCAGAACCCCGAACCTACCTGTAAATGTTTCAGGTGATGACCGATATACTCTTGAGGAGTAGATGCAGACATGATGTTCCTTACCCTGTTGTTGTTAATACGGTAACGGTTAACGAATCTTACGGTTAACGATGGCTGGCGCCACTATTTGCATAATCAGCACCGCCAAGTAGGTCAGACCAAGGGGAACAAACGCCGCCTTGAGCAGACCCAACGCCACCACCATCAACGCGATGGTGATAAATACTTTCAACGCCTCGCCAATGGCAAACGACCAAGCAACACGCCCTTCTATGGGCTTACCCGCCTGATGACGCAAGGCGAACAGCACAAAGCACACGTTCGGCAGCCATACCGCCAGCCCTCCGGCTAAAGCGGAAGCACCCTCCTCAACACTCCGCAGGCAAAAAACGGCGCTGACCAAAACGAACATAGCCGCCTGTAGAATCAACCCCAAAAAGGCCGGTTTTCCACTGTAAAGGGAGACAGACATGCGTTTTGCTCTTCATTCCTTTTCCAGAGTCTGACTGACGTATAAAACTGCCTTTATTCCATCGAGTCAAGCGGCAAAAAACGAGAAAATTATACGGTTCACGCCTGCGAATTCAATCGATAAGTAGCAAAAAGGTGAACAATAATTTAAATCTCTTATTCAAGCCCTATTTTTACTAACAATCGAGGCAGCCGCCGCGGCCCATAAGCCTTTCAATAACCCGATAATATGTAATATAAATCACATAAAAACAACATATAGGCTTTATATCAGATCTGATTTTTTTAAGTCTTTAGCAAAAATAACTATTTATATTAATTAAATTAATTTATCTTAATTAAATTCAATTAGTTAAATAACGACTCTTTTTAAAACGACCCTAAAACATCCCGTGCACTGCATATTGACATTATTAACATTATTTTTTTATGTCTTTAACATCTGGGTTTTTCATCTGCAATAAACTACGGCAATTAATTTATCTGGTTACTATTCGAAGAAAAACAAATAGCGTGCAAGGTTGCCAGGTTTTGTAAAAAAATGGTGATCGGTGTCCATTTTCCGCAGACAATACCCTTCAGACTTAAAAGGTCTATCTGATACAATTAGTTATAATTTATTTGATAAAACGCAAAATTAGTTTGGTTTAATAATCACCAAATGACGTTCACCGTCCAGTTCAGGCACCGATAAACGCACAATACGCTCTACCACTATCGACGTAGGCAATGCGGCTAATTCTTCTTCTGGCACTATCCCTTTCAGGGCATAAAAGCATCCGGTTGCCGGTGCAGGCAGGTGTTTGCACCACTCCAGCATATCAAGCAAAGAGGCAAAAGCGCGGCTGATAACTCCATCGAAAGGCGGTTCAGCAGTGAATTCCTCGACCCGAGACTGCACTGGAAATACATTATCCAGATTGAGTTCATGCTGAACCTGACGCAGAAAACGCACACGTTTTCCCAAGCTATCCAGCAGAGTGAATGACGCTGAGGGGCGTACAACAGCCAGTGGAATACCCGGCAATCCCGGTCCGGTACCCACATCGATAAACCGCTCGCCCTGCAAATGCGGCTCAACCACGATGCTGTCCATGATATGCCGTACCAGCATCTCCTGCGGGTCGCGCACTGACGTGAGATTATAGGCCTTGTTCCAGTTGTGCAGCATGTCGACATACTGGATTAGCGAATTTTTTTGTTGTTCACTGACCAAAATGCCAGCCCGCTGCAACAGAGCGTCTAATTTGTGTTTCACGCGCTTAACCTGCCATATCTGATGAAACGTGGCTGCTAGGAACAGCCACAAAATGACACACCGTAGTGCACTATCTGTTCGGTTATCAGGCGCTGCGGCGCAGTAGCCCTTTTTTTTTCAGCCAAACCAGCAGAATAGAGATCGCTGATGGGGTAATTCCCGAAATACGCGAAGCCTGACCAATGGACCCCGGTTTGTGGTCGTTGAGTTTGGCTTTCACTTCGTTGGAAAGCCCGCTCACCTGACCATAATCCAGATCCGCAGGCAGTACGGTACTCTCATTGCGCAGCTGTTTTTCAATCTCCCCCTGCTGACGCGCAATGTACCCTTCATACTTCACCTGAATTTCAACCTGCTCTGCCGCCTGAACATCTGTGAGCGCGGGCGAGAACATAGATAACGAGGTCAGGGTAGCGTAATCCATCTCGGGACGACGCAGCAGTTCCTCACCGGTCGCTTCGTGCGACAGGGGCGTTTTCAGCAACGCGTTCACCGCCTCTCGCTGTTCACTGTGGGGATGAACACGAATTTCACGTAGACGCTGGCGTTCCTGCTCAATCTGTTCCAGCTTCTCGTTGAAGTGCGCCCAGCTATAATCGTCCACCATTCCGAGTTCACGACCAATTTCAGTGAGACGCAGATCTGCGTTGTCTTCGCGCAGCATCAGGCGGTATTCGGCACGCGAGGTGAACATGCGGTAGGGTTCTTTGGTACCGAGCGTACATAGGTCGTCCACCAGCACGCCCAGATACGCCTGGTCGCGACGTGGGAACCAACCGTCCTGATCGAACGCCAGACGTGCGGCGTTCAAGCCAGCCAGCATGCCCTGGGCAGCAGCCTCTTCGTAACCGGTTGTGCCGTTTATCTGTCCGGCAAAGAACAAACCGTGGATAAATTTGCTTTCCAGCGTGGACTTAAGATCGCGCGGATCGAAGAAATCGTATTCGATAGCATAGCCGGGGCGCACTATCTTGGCGTTTTCCATGCCTTGCATCGAACGAACTATTTGCCACTGTACGTCGAAGGGCAGGCTGGTCGAAATACCGTTGGGGTAAATCTCGTTACTGGTCAGCCCTTCTGGTTCAAGGAAAATCTGATGCGCATTGCGATCGGCAAAGCGCATCACCTTGTCTTCAATCGACGGGCAATAACGCGGGCCAATCCCCTCGATCACACCGGCATACATCGGGCTGCGATCGAGGTTATTGAGGATCACCTCGTGGGTTTTTTCATTGGTGTGCGTGATGTAACACGGCATCTGCGCCGGGTGTTCACTGGCGTTCCCTAGGAACGAGAATACCGGCATTGGGTTATCACCGTGCTGTTGTGCCAGCACGCTGAAATCAATGGTGCGTGCATCTATACGCGGCGGCGTACCGGTTTTAAGGCGGCTGACACGCAACGGCAACTCACGCAGTCTGCGCGATAGCTGTATGGAGGGCGGATCGCCATCACGTCCACCGCTGCAGTTATCCAGACCGATGTGAATTTTACCATCAAGGAATGTCCCAACGGTCAGCACCACCGTTTTGGCGCGGAACTTCAGTCCCATTTGAGTGATAGCACCGACTACACGATCGTTATCGACAATAAGATCGTCAACCGCCTGCTGGAAGATCGTCAGGTTTGGCTGGTTCTCCAGCGCAGTGCGTACTGCCTGACGATAAAGCACGCGATCCGCCTGTGCACGGGTAGCACGAACGGCAGGACCTTTACTGTTGTTTAGTATTCTAAACTGAATACCGCCCCGATCGACAGCGCGAGCCATCAGGCCGCCCATGGCGTCGATCTCTTTAACCAGATGTCCCTTTCCGATCCCACCAATAGCCGGATTGCAAGACATTTGTCCCAGCGTATCTATATTGTGTGTCAATAACAGGGTTTGACGCCCCATGCGTGCCGCAGCCATGGCGGCTTCTGTGCCTGCATGGCCACCGCCGATCACGATGACGTCAAAAAGATCTGGATAAAACATGGTACTGCACCTCGCGTGGTGTTAACGAGAATAGTCGGGTTAACTATGTGTGCCTAAGATCATTGCTTGCCTCGAGGAAGGGGATTCTACTCAAGTTTACGCAAACGACAAGCCCGTTGGATCGTAGGTAGTTAAAGAAAGATCTTTTTATATAGAGATCTTTTTATTGGATCTATTATTAGGATCCATACTGCTTGTTGATAAGTACTTTTTCCAGATGAATATCAACATATTGTTGATGATCATTTGCTGTGAATGATCGGTGATCCTGTACCGTATAGCATGGGATCAAAACTGTTGGTTATTCACATGACAAAAAACGAACAACGGCTGTTATTGGGATAACTACCGGTTTTCACCCGGATATACATAAAGTTATACACAATTAAGTGGCCAAATAAACCGCTTAATTGAGTAATTCCACCCACGGAGCCAACCAGATTTCCGCTGGATCCTCGGGAATATAGTGCTCGGTGATGTAGATCTGCAAGATCTCGCCGATCCTTTTTGCGCCACGATCCGCAAGAATTCGATCCACGGTAACGATCGCACCGCAGAAGGTGTCATACTATTTGCTGCCGATCCCGCCATAACGAACCTGCGAAAGATCCGCTTTCCGATCGCTAATCTGCTTAAACAACGGTTGCAGGTTATCCGGTAATTCACCGGCACCGTGGGTTGAGCTCACCAGTAGCCATACTCCGTTCTGCGGGAGGTCGTCCAGTTGCGGGCCATGTTGAACATTGGTAGAAAATCCTTGCTGTTCCAGTAACTCGGCCAGATGTTCTGCCACATACTCCGCACTGCCTAACGTACTGCCGCTGATAAGCGTAATGTCTGCCATGCTCGATCCCGTTCGAATAAAAGATGCGATATTGTACGCTGTGATCGAGCTGTTATCTACCTGTGGATAATAGGGACATACCTGTTGACATTTACGGGGTGATCGTCCGCATGATCGGGTTCTGTAGCGAGATCAGGGTTTCCGTAGATTGAATTTCATCGATGGTCTGGATCTTGTTGATAAGTACGTGTTGCAGTGCGTCAATGGAACGGCACATTACTTTGATGAAAATGCTGTAATGCCCGGTGGTGTAGTAGGCCTCTACCACTTCTTCCAGGTTATTCAGTTTCTCTAGGGCTGAGGGGTAATCCTTGGCGCTTTTTAAAATGATGCCGATAAAGCAGCACACGTCATAGCCTAGTTGCTTGGGGCTGACATCAACCCGGGTGCCGACAATAATGCCTGCCTGCTTCATTTTTTCGACGCGAACGTGGATGGTGCCGGGACTGACAGAAAACTGCTTGGCCAATTCGGCATAAGGGGTGCGGGCATTTTCCATTAAAGCGTTTAGGATGCCGCGATCGAGATTATCGATCTGATAAATTTCAGTCATAATTTTTCCTTATATTTGATTATTTATCATTTTTAGCATGCGTTAAATGATGAATAAAAACCATGATGCCTGTTTATTTGCTGGATTATTGAATTTCACCGCCATTATATTGCTTAATTTTAATTGAGCTATAGACAGTGACGACGGACATGGGTAAATGAAAAAGAGCTATATCGAAAAACAACAACAAATTGCGTTTGTGAAATCCTTTTTATCTGCACAGTTGGCACAGAAGCTGGGTCTGATTGAAGTTCAGGCCCCAATATTGAGCCGCGTGGGCTATGGCACTCAGGATAACCTCTCCGGCAGCGAGAAAGCGGTGCAGGTACACGTGAAAGCGTTGCCTGACGCCACGTTTGAAGTGGTGCACTCCTTGGCGAAATGGAAGCGTAAAACCTTGGGTGACTATGACGTTAGCGCTGGGGAAGGGATCTACACTCACATGAAGGAGCTGCTCCCGGATGAAGATCGCTTGAGCCCGATCCACACTGTTTATGTCGATCAGTGGGATTGGGAACGCGTAATGGGGGATGGCGAGCGTTCCATCTATTATTTGAAATCCACCGTTAACCACATTTATCAGGCAATAAAAAGCACCGAAGCAAAGGTTAGCCGCAAGTTTGGCCTGACGCCTTTCCTGCCGGAAACCATTCATTTTGTCCACAGCGATACGTTGCTCAAGCGTTATCCTGAACTGGATGCCAAAGGGCATGAACGTGCTATCGCCAAAGAGCTGGGTGCCGTATTCCTGATAGGCATTGGTGGGGCATTGTCTCACGGTGAGAGTCACGATGTGCGTGCGCCGGATTATGATGACTGGTCGTCAGCGGGTGAACAGGGTCTGAAAGGGTTGAATGGCTATATTCTGGTGTGGAACCCGGCGTTAAACGATGCTTTCGAGCTATCTTCAATGGGGATTCGTGTCGATGCTGAGGCGCTCCAACGTCAATTGACACTGACAGGGGATGTCGATCATCTGGCACTGGAGTGGCATCAGGCGCTGATGCGTGTTGACATGCCGCAAACCATTGGTGGCGGTATCGGTCAGTCCCGCTTGGTGATGCTGCTACTGCAACTGGCGCACATTGGTCAGGTGCAGTGCGGTGTGTGGTCACAGCCCGTCAGAGAAGCCGTGCCTGCATTGCTGTAATCACTGTAGAAGCGCTACGCTCAGGCGTGGCGCAATCGCCGCAGTAAACGTCCTTTTAACCCGGTATCCACGTGCCAGATATGGTCGAAAATGTGCAGGATGCCAAGTTTTCCATGTTGTGACATCGCAACGGCATGAAAACGATGGTGGTGTTGTTGCTGTCGTTGCCGAACGCGTTGCACGGTCTCTTCAGGCAAGCTCTGTTCTATGAAATCAGAAATCATCACCGCATCGGCATCATGCCACACATCATCTTCCAGTTTGTCCAGCAGCGCTGACATACAGGTTGCCATATCGGTGCCGCCACGAAACGATTGACCAAGAAAACGCGTGGCCTGTTCTATACCGGTGACGGCTGTCAGATCATAGCGCACGATATCGGTGGCAAACAGCATAATGTAGCAACGGCGATTATCGGCAAGGGCAACGCGCATCAGTGCCAGACATCTATGGTCACCCCCATTTTTGCAACACTGATTTTTGACTAATGGTGGACTTGCTTCAATCTATCCGGCGTCTCTGTGGGCGAGATGCCTGCGCCTCGATGAGTTCCGCGCCTGGTGAACCTGAAAAGGCCCTCGGCTTCAGTGAGCCATTTTTGTCGTCAGGTTTTTCAGCAGGCCGATATGCCGTTCATGTCATCAATAATCAGTCTTCGCAAAAACAGATAGGTAACT
>NZ_JAHWCO010000197.1:0-1575 GCF_020054415.1 Candidatus Symbiopectobacterium sp.
GCTCAGGTGGGTGAAGCCATGGCCATGGTCAAAGCGCTTAACCGGATCACGCTATTAGGAATGCCGAACAGTATTCGCATCACGTAACAATCGACCCGCATGGGGCGCAGTCGTACAAGTTCTGATTTATTCAACAAAGCCATTGTGGATTATCGCCTCCACCGCATCCGGTGGTAATCCATAATCGCGCATGCGGGTTTTGATACCCATGTGTTCAAAGAAATCGCGCGTTTTTGCAATCGTTTGGGAAATGCGGGTCTCCTCATCACCCTCGGTTATTTGCCAGATGCGCGTGGCATATTGCAAAAGATTCTCATGCTTATTATTGCGCTGTACATATAATAAAGAAGGAGGTAATACGGCGAGCGTTTGTGCATGGTCTAAGCCGTACAGCGAGGTGAGCTGATGGCCGATACGGTGCGTAGCCCAGTCTTGTGGCACACCTGCGCCGATAAGCTCGTTTAACGCCAACGTGGCGCGTGGCCCGCACATCGTAATTTTCAGGCTGCGTAAGCGCTTTAGGACCTTCTTCCAACAGTGTTAGCAGTAACCCTTCAGCGAAGCGGTCTTGCACTTTGCCATAGACGGGGAGGGTTAGATATTGCTAGATAACGTGGACAAAGGCATCTACCACGCCGTTAGCGACTTGCCGAGCGGGCAGGGTATAGGATTTCTCAGGATCGAGAACCGCAAACTGGGGGAAAAGCAGTTGATGGTTAAAACCTACTTTAGCGCCTGATGCAACGTGGGAGACCACCGACGTGGCATTCGTCTCCGAACCTGTGGCGGGTAAGGTCATGACGCAGCCCATGGGCAGTGCCTGAGTGAGTGGTGTTTTATTAACCCAATGATCCCACACATTTTCATGGTAATAGGCGGCAGCAATGAATTTGGTACCATCTACTACCGAACCGCCACCCACAGCCAGTAGATAATCGACATTGTTCTCTTTTGCTAACCGTGTGGCCTTCATCAAGGTTTCGTAGTGGGGATTGGCTTCAATCCCGCCGAACTCCACAACGTAACGCTCACCAAGTGCTTGCCTGACTTCGGCAAGCGTGCCGTATTTTTCCGCACTTTGCCCGCCGTAGGTAATCAGCACCCGCGCATTGACGGGAATGTGTTGATTAATCTCTGCAATTCTTCCCTGACCAAACACGATGCGTGTTGGGTTGTAATAACTAAAGTTGTACATTTTACAATCATCACAGATTCAAAGTAACAAAAAACGGCTTTGATACTACTGCAAAGTCAGAGCGAGTGACATTTGGTTGAAACATAATGGTTATCCCCTCCTACACTTACCGCTACGGAGTACCCTCTTTGGAGATCGCTGACAGGTGCGTAATCTTGTTACATTTTTTATATATCTATCATTAAGATAAACCCATTTGAAACAGGTATAACTGTACCTGCTTTAGTGAAGTGAAATGCTACTTGGCTTTGTTGAATAAATCAGAACTTGTAACGACTGCGCCCCATACGGGTCGATTGTTACGTGATGCGAATACTGTTCGGCATTCCTAATAGCGTGATCCGGTTAAGCGCTTTGACCATGGCCATGGCTTCACCCAC
>NZ_JAHWCO010000129.1:0-1357 GCF_020054415.1 Candidatus Symbiopectobacterium sp.
TCTTTGTGGAATAGCCGTTGCGGGAGTTGGCTCCCGGTTTAGGCTGATTTTTATCGTAGCCAAGATGGTGCGTCATTTCGGCGTTGAGGGCGGCCTCAACGCTGATTTTTTTCAGCAGGCGATCGAACTGGCTGAGATCTTTGGGAGTTTTAAGATTTTTGGCCAGTTCGTTAGCCAAGGCCTGCAACTGTTTTTCCTCCATAAATTAACCTGCTTTTGATGTTGGATTGAACATATCAAAATCAGGCAATTACACAAATTTATGTACAGGCTCCCGCCCCACGGTTTCGGAAGTACGTCTTTAAACAACAAACTCAGAATACCAGCCAGCAAGAACCATTGCAGACGGTCAAATTTAATTTCAAGACGGTCAAATCGTTTCTCAGCGAAATCTAAGCGTTTGTCTATCTGTCCAATATCCTTACGGACATCGGCTATCTCACGCTTCACTTCGACGATAGGCGATATCAGCGGACAGGTCTTTGCGCACATCGTCGAGATCGCGCTTTGTAGCAAGGTCTGCCACTTCGTGTGATTTTCGCACAACAAGAGATATCGCCTTGGCCTGTTCTTTCGGCAACCCGGCGTTTTCCAGCGTTTCAACGAACCCTTGAGTATCAAATGCAACCTGGCCCATAGCTGATCCTCCTGTGTTAAGCCAAATGTAAGCGATCTGACCGCCAATCTGCAAAATTTTACCCGTTAGCATCCTACCTAATTAAACTTAACTAAAAGGAGGCCAGTAATAAGTTTTTTCATGCCAACCTTTTTCATACATGCATGACTCTATGACCGAATCTCTTGCACTTTTATTGCGATCTTTCTCTACTGTCCTGAAAGAAGGTATTTTTCTATACGGCGAGCACTTCTTTTTATCATCACAGGGTACATATTGGTCTTTAAAATCAAATTCAAAATTTGTAACAAGATCGGGGGCAAAACGCTCGTACCCCAGTGCCTTGCAAGCAGCATACTCTGAATTATATTCAAATTTTGTTGCACCACGGCGTTCCCATTTTGTACAGCCAGACATTGAGAGCATAGCAATAAATACCGTGATAATAAAAAGCATATTCATTTTTATCTTGACTCCTGAAAAACCATATTGTTTAGAGAGATTACATAGAGCCGTAGCCAAAAATATATCTGTTGTAAGTGTGCATTTTACGCCAACTTGACGCAAGTGTATATTCGCATCGTGATCGATCAGTGATTCACATGACAATCGATCACGATTTCGCATGAAAGGTCGATCACTGATTCGCGTCGTATCGATCACTCCGGGACTTAACTCTTTTAACCTCCTCTCCATTCGCAGTTTCTACTGAAATGGAGATAACGATGGCCAGAAAGAGAA
>NZ_JAHWCO010000407.1:0-2037 GCF_020054415.1 Candidatus Symbiopectobacterium sp.
CACATTCTGGTACCGGGTGGGCGCAAGCTGTATGTCGGTACCCCGCACACTCATGACAGCCTTTATGACGAGGTGGAAAAATTGGGCGCTGACTGTCTTACCATCAAGCTGTTTCACCATGAATACCGTATCGAGGAAAAGGACGCCAGGCACAAGGAATACGCTTTACCGTTCCGGCCGGAATTTGTTTTTGCCGGAATTTACCACGGGGCGCGGCTGCTGGTGGAAAGTACCGATTACCTGTTAAGCGCTGACGGTATTGTTTTTGCCGAAGCGCCTGACATGCTGATCGACTGTTACGCGGGGTGCGAGTGGCCGGAACGGTTTACCCGTGACGAAATGCTACGCCGCCGCCGCGAAACGCGCACCATCAATGAATGGGATAGCCAGTATCAGCTACACAGCAAGCCGGTGGGTGATGTGCGACTCAATCCCGATCGCATTCGTGAATACGCTGTACACCCTGAAATCCGCTATGCAAATGGCGGTTGCTCCATGTGGCTGGGCGGCGTGCAAATCGTCGGCGCGGTCGCCTGGTGGGACGTGGCAACAGGGAAAGTTAAGGCAGATGCAAGCGCCTTTTCGTTGATGCTGACTGATGAGCGTGGGCATTTGTATTGGCAGGTGTGCCAGGCGCTGACCGGGGATCTGGCTGAGTTTGACGATAACGACAAAATCATTGGCGGCCAGGTGGTGCAGATACGCGACCTGGTGCTCAAGTATCAGATCCCCCGCGTGGTGGTGGAAGTGAACGGCCCCGGCAGCTTTGCCGGAAAACTGCTGCGTCAGGCATTGAAGGGGGCCGGGTGCGGCGTTCAGGAAGCGTTTAGCGTTACCAACAAACAAAAGCGCATTCTCGATGCGTTCGAGGCTCCGCTTTCTTCTCGCTTTCTGTGGGCTCCCAGCGACGTGCTGGACGGCCCCATGTATGACCAGATGCGCGATTTCAATCCAGCGGTTGCCGATCAGCCTGATGACTATATCGACTCAGGCGCGGGGGCAATTAGTCAAACGCCGGTGCGTATCGGTAAATTGGTCGGGAAACCGAACGCCACCAGTCGGGATAATTGGCAACCCTACGATGGTGAAATCATGGTCGATACTGACCATTAAGGCGAATGTATGGCAGTCCCTGATCAAACCCCCTTCAACGTCTACACTGCAAACGGCGTAACAAGCGTTTTTCCCTATGAGTTTTATCTGATCAATGCTGGAGATTTAACCGTGTCGCTGGATGGTGAGGCGGTTTCTACAGGGTTTACCGTGACAGGGATTGGCAACGTTAACGGCGGTGAAGTCACGTTTTTAGCTCCCCCGGCGAATGACGTTATCGTCATGTTTGAGCGCGTGGTTGCGCCGGTGCGCCTGACGGAATACCAGGATAATGGCGATTTATTGGCGGATACCGTTAACCTCGATTTTGATCGCCTGTGGATGGCGATAAAGCAAAGCTTTGTTTCACTCGGCGTTGCATTGTTACGGCCTGTTTCTGGTGGCCCATTCAGTGCCAAAGGGTACCGCATTGCCAGTCTTGCCGACCCAGTAAATGATCAGGATGCTGCCACAAAAGGCTATGCAAATACGCTGGATAAAAAAACCAGTCAGCACATTGAAACGTTAAACAACGCGACGAACAATCGCGCCCTGCGCGTACCTGAAGCGTTCATTTCCCCTATACCTAATGCGGCCGCGGGCCGGTAAGCTGCTTTCCTTTGATGCATCTGGGGCACCCATTGCGGCACTACCACCTACTGGAACTGCCGCCGATGTGTTGACCGAACTGGCACAATCAAACGGTGCTACAAAGATTGGCAGTCAACAACCTGACGGTAAAAGCGAAACGGTGCAGCAGGCATTGAGCGCCATACGTAAAGCGGTAGGCAGCGTCAATACGCTGGTATCCCGTGGCCGGGTTCCGGCATTAAGTGGCAATAATCAGGGGACGCCCGGTATCCAGCTGTATGAAGCCTACCGCAATGGTTATCCGACCCCTTACGGTAATGTCATTCATCTCAAAGGCGCATCGTCTGGCGGGGA
>NZ_JAHWCO010000391.1:0-1177 GCF_020054415.1 Candidatus Symbiopectobacterium sp.
CATACACGGAAGAAGGGGCACGAAAACCGCCATCTTTATGGAAAACGTAATCACCACCACCGTCATGGCCGTTGTTTAGTCGAACAGCATCACCGCCCTTGTCTTTGTAGATCCACATGCGAACGCTACCATCCTGATTATTAAAACCCAGATGCTTGCTGTTATCCCCTTTCAGCGAGATTTGGGTACCCTGTGAAATAATGTTGTCATTGACCGTTCCGCCAGTACGTTTATCCAGTGCGTTTTTTGCACAATCTACCGTTTCCGTTAAACCAATGTTTAATGCTACGAACCAGCCTGTCGAGCTTCCAGACCACCAGAGTATCCCCCGATTTCAGGCAGTTTAACGCGCGTTTTAATCCGGGTCTCTGGTATGTTTTTCCACTGATTTTATCCTCAAAAATCTGTTCACAATTTGCGCAAATCAAGGGTTTTTGCTGTAAACCGGTGTTTTGGTCATTTTTTGACACCCTCATATAGCCAATTTTTGCCATTTTTAACCTTTTCTCAACCTCGGTAAGCCTTGTAATCGCTGGTTTAGGTCAAAATTTTAGCTAATCTCATGATGTAAGAAAACCTTTGATTACTTTAATATCCAAACTAGAATATGAAGGCATCCATTTTCATAGTTTGACGGATGCCATTGATACTTCTACGTCAGCAGGGCGTTTTTTCTTTCATGTGATGAGTGCGTTGGCGCAAATGGAGCGGGAGCTGATTGTTGAACGTACTCAGGCAGGTCTAGCCGCAGCGAGAAGCAGAGGACGTATTGGCGGTAGACCTTGCTCATTATCTTCTGCACAGCAAGAGCAGGCTAAAAAATTACTTGAGTCCGGTCATAATAGAAAACAGCTGGCATTACTGTATGGCGTTTCATTGACCAGCATCTACAAATATTGTCCAGCTGATCGTACCACTCAAACAGACCAAAGTGCCTCCGATGAAAAATGACGGTGTAATTTCGTTGCACTGATGGAAACAAAAGTAGCCCGTCATTTATCGCACGTTTTGGCTTCAAATATCGCACGCCGCATCAACCAGGTTTTCGGGTTCACTTCCGCTACCACGCCAACGCGTAAAATATTCGCCAGCAGGCGCATCAATTCGGCACTCATGGGGCAGCACTCCCCAGGCTGTTGATCGCGGCGTGTTCAATCGCCTGTAAGTCGGCGGGTGA
>NZ_JAHWCO010000456.1:0-4388 GCF_020054415.1 Candidatus Symbiopectobacterium sp.
CAGCGAAACCGAGCCGGACCAGATGGTCAGGTTGCTCGGTGCCAGGTCGGCAGAGCCGCCGAGGAATTCCGGCAGCAGTTTGCCGTAGGCTTCCAGCGCGTTCTGCGAGGCTTTGCGGCTGGCAATTTTTGCAGGGTTGGTTTGCAGGTCTTCAATGAATTTCTGGGTATCACCCTGCCAGTTGGCCGGCAGGTCACCGACGGTACGGCGTTTGAATTCGGCAGCCAGTTCCGGATAGGCTCTGGCATAGGCGGCAAACGTCTCGCTCCAGACGCTCTCTTTCTGCGCGCCAGCGGCTTTGGCATCACAGGCGGCATAGATTTCAGCGGGGATATCAAACGGCGGGTATTTCCAGCCCAATTGTTCGCGTGAAGCGGCCACTTCGGCGTCACCCAGCGGCGCACCGTGGGAATCGTGAGTACCGGCCTTGTTCGGTGAGCCGAAACCAATCACGGTTTTGCACATCAGCAGGGACGGTTTGTCCGTCACCGCGCGCGCCTGTTCGATAGCGCGGGTGATGGCATCGGCGTCATGACCGTCTACCCCACGCACCACGTGCCAGCCGTAGGCCTCAAAACGTGCTGCGGTGTCATCGGTAAACCAGCCTTCCACGTGACCGTCAATGGATATGCCGTTGTCATCATAGAATGCCACCAGCTTGCCCAGCTTCAGGGTGATAGGAGGTGAGATATTTAAACGGGAAACGTGCGATAAATGTGGATCTACCTGGGGCAAACTGGATCTATCTGGGACAGGTAACAGTAATTAAGTTTCACTATGTGAAACAAGGAACAGTCATCGAGACGGCTTATCTTCATCTTCAAACAGCTTGCCGCGATCCCACACCAGATTAAACTCAACGTAGCGCCCGCGGCGGTATAGCTGGAACTGGCGTTCGCGCTCTCTCCAGGGCAATGCTGCGCGTCGCGCGACGATCGGCAGGTAAGCGTCTAGAAAACCGTTTCCGACGGCGCGCATAAACGCGAAGCTGGTGGTGAAATCCGGCGTGTTCAAGTCATCAAAAAACAGCCCGCCGACGCCGCGTGCATCGTTACGGTGCTTGAGAAAAAAGTAATCATCACACCATTTTTTGTAACGCGGATAAACGTCGTCACCGAACGGCTGGCAAAGATACTGAGCGATTTGGTGCCAGTGTACGACGTCTTCAGTGAAGCCGTAGAACGGGGTGAGATCGAACCCACCGCCAAACCACCATACCGGCTCTTCACCCTCTTTTTCCGCAACGAAAAAGCGTACGTTAGCGTGGCTGGTACATACGGGTTTAACGGATGGATAACCAGAGAAACCACCATGGCCTGAAAGCGGCGTCCGGCAAGCTCGGGCCGGTGCGCGCTGGCCGAAGGGGGCAGCGTGGCGCCCATCACGTGAGAAAAATTGACGCCCGCTTGTTCGAACACCGCGCCCTGGGTCAGCACCCTGCTGCGCCCACCGCCGCCAGCTGCGTGTTGCCAGCACTCCTCATTAAAGCCGTTCTTGCCATCCGCGGCGGCAAGGTGCTGACACAGGGTGTCTTGCAGCGTCAGTAAAAAGGATTTTACGGTGGAAATATCAGGCTGACTCATGACGGTGTTAGCAAATCCATTATAACAAAAGGGCTACCAGTATAGCCTGTCACAACCGCGAGGTGTTGGCTTTCCTACTGCTGAGCGACTGCGGTAGGAGAGATGGCAGCAAATTGATATTGCGTCTGCGCGAGATCACGCGATAATCAGATTTTCCTTAGCAATCAACGGGGGGATCCCATGGAAATCCGCGTATTCAGACAAGATGACTTTGAAGAAGTGATTACCCTATGGGAACGTTGCGATCTGCTGCGACCCTGGAACGATCCGGAAATGGATATTGAGCGTAAAGTGAATCAAGATGCCTCCCTGTTTTTGGTGGCAGAAGTGGGCGGTGAAATCGTGGGCTCGGTGATGGGCGGGTATGACGGCCATCGCGGATCGGCCTACTATCTGGGCGTCCATCCGGATTTTCGCGGGCGCGGCATCGCTAACGCGTTGATTAGCCGCCTGGAGAAAAAACTGATCGCACGCGGTTGCCCCAAAATACACCTGATGGTGCGGCAGGATAATGATGCAGTGATCGGCATGTATGAGAAGCTGAACTACGATATCGTGGATTCTGTTACGCTGGGGAAACGTCTGATCGAGGATCAAGAATACTAATCCCTATACCCGTCATACTTCAAGTTGCAGGTGCGTTGGCTTTCCTTGCTCACCCCAGTCACATACTTGAGTATGCTCCTAGGGATTCACTCGTCGCCGCCTTCCTGCAACTCGAATTATTTAGGGCGTATTGTCAGTTTTTTGGTTTGTTGTTTAAAAACTGTTGCGTCGTCTGATTTGCTTAGATGATAATGAGTATCAATTAATCTTTGCAGCATGTTTATTGCCACCGACTATGACGCAGCTAACGACATTCTGGAGCGTATTTTATCACTCCCATCAGGGATGGCTGCGCGGATGGCTCAGTAAAAAAACCGGTTGCCGCCATCTGGCGGATGATCTTACCCACGATACTTTCCTCAAACTGTTGACCCTGTCTGAGCCGGAAGCCATCCGTAATCCGCACGCTTACCTGATGGTCACTGCCAACCATGTGATGATCGACCAGTTCCGCAAACGCAAACTGGAAGAGGATGCATTGGCGGCGCTGGCGCAGTTGGCGGAGGGGGCTGAGGCGCAATCTGCCGAACAGCGTGTGGCAATCAGTCAATTGGTCGCCACGGCACTGCATATCCTCAATGAGGAGCTGGATGAAAAAGTGCAGCGCGCGTTCATCATGGTGCGCGTTGAAGGCCATTCCTACCGCGATATCGCCGTTACGTTGGGCGTGAGCGAAAGCAGCGTCAAACAGTATCTGGCAAAAGCCATGATCCATATCCACACCCGTATTTTCAGTCTGGAAAGCGACGAACCAGAAAGCTGAGTTAGCGCGTATCCAGCAACAGGCCGCTGAGTGTCTCATCCGCTTTTCTGAACCCGAGGACGACGAGGCTGTGGATGCCGCACGTGCTGCCGAATGGCAGCGATGGTGCGAACAGGATGCGCGCCATGAGCGGGTTTATCACCAGATGCAGCAACTCTGGTCCAGCGCGGCGCTGACACCTGCCACCACGCAGCGTAAGGCGCGCCCGCCACGGTTTCTCTCTTTGGCCTTGGCGCTGGGAGTGGAGGGCATGCTTGCCAGCCAACTGCCTTATAGCTACTGGTTGGCAGATCAGCGCACGGCAATCGGTGAAATCCGCCGTCTGACGCTGGATGATGGCAGCGTACTGACGCTAAACACCGACTCTGCGGTTAACCTGCACTTTGATACCCGGCAACGCACGGTGGAACTGCTGCAAGGGGAAGCCTACGCACAGGTGGCAAAAGATCCTGCCGGACGCCCGTTTGTGATTCGCAGCTTACAGGCTTCCGCCCAAGCGCTGGGCACGCGTTATAGCGTGCGCGAAGTGGGAGAGGAAACCCGGGTGCATGTGGAAGAGTCTCGTGTTCGCGTCACGGCGCAGGGCGATCCCGCGGTCAGCGTCGATCTGAACGCAGGCCAACAAGTCAGCCTTACGCAATATGCGTTGTTGGATGACGTACAGGACGGTGTTGCAGAAGCGGGTTGGCTGCACAACCAGTTGGTGTTTGAAAATGCGCCCTTAAGCGAGGTGATCGATGAGCTACGTCGCTATCACAGTGGCGTTATCTATCTGGACCCACGCGATCAGCGTATGCTGGATAAACTGCGTTTTACCTGCGTCTTGCCGCTGGATGATACCGGCCGCGCCCTTTAGTTACTCAGTCATTCTCTGCCACTCTCCTATCGGCAGCCTATCGATGCTGTAGTGTTGATCGGCAGCAAAAAATAACGCTAGAAAAATCAATTTTGTTATTAAATATTGAGAATGATTATCAAAATTATTTTCGTTTTGATCTACCCGATTTTTACTGCCTGACGTCATCGTCAGTAGAAATCAAAAATAGCAGCAGGCAGGGAACTCGTATTCATGTCCATTTTTATTATGCAGCATGGGAAGTTTTGGCCGCAGGCAGTGTTGACTGTGGCATTAAGCGCCGGGATGGCGCAGGCCGCCACGGTCAGCACGGTTCAGTTACCCGCGCAACCCTTGGAAAAATCGCTGATACAGTTGGCATGTCAACGCCAAGATTATTGGCCGTTTTTCGCCATTTTTAATGTCCGCTATTGCTCATTAATGTTGCCCGCTTTCCGCAATTTCATCATCACTGACTGGCGTGGCGTTTTTTGCCAGCACTCCGGCTTTGCGTTTTTCCTTTAACCGGTAGCTTTCTCCTTTGATGTTCAGTGTGGTTGAGTGGTGTAGCAGCCGATCCAGGATTGCTGTTGCCAGCACG
>NZ_JAHWCO010000012.1:0-12052 GCF_020054415.1 Candidatus Symbiopectobacterium sp.
ACTCGGTGAAGAAGGTCGTATGGCTGGCAATCCAGGCGGCCTCACAGAAATGGACGATGCCCTTACAGGACTGGCGTATGGCAATGAGTCGCTTTATTATCGAGTTCGGTGACCGCCTTGACGGTCACTTCTGAGGAAAGGTATTTACACAAAATCTTAAACAGGCTCAGCCCCCCTTATTACTGAGTCTACTGCCTGTCAGCCAGTATTTCACATTGCATGAAAACCGGCAGCCAATCTATCAGATATCAATGTTGGCAGCTTTCAACGCGTTCTCTTCGATAAAGGCGCGGCGCGGCTCAACCGCATCGCCCATCAGCGTAGTGAACAGCTCATCCGCTGCCATGGCGTCTTTAACGGTCACGCGCAGCATGCGGCGGCTTTCCGGATCCATGGTGGTTTCCCACAGCTGTTCAGGGTTCATTTCGCCCAGACCTTTGTAACGCTGAATGTTCAAACCACGGCGTGACTCTTTCACCAGCCACTCCAGCGCTTGTTCGAAGCTGTTAATCGGCTGTTTACGCTCACCGCGCTCGATGTACGCCCCCTCTTCGAACAGGCCACGCAGCTTTTCACCCAGCAGTACGATTTTGCGGTATTCGCTGCCGCGTACGAAGTTGGCATCCAGCACATAATCGGTATCTACCCCGTGAGTACGCACGCGCAGTACTGGTTCGGCAAGCACTGAGTTATCGTTCAACGCACCGCTGTAGCTGCTGCCGTGCACATCATCTTCATTGAGGGTTTTCACCAACGCCGCCAGCCAGCTTTCTACTTTGGCACGGTCTTGCAGATCGTTTTCTGTCAGCGTGTCTTGGTAAATCAAGGCATTCAACAACGCACGTGGATAACGACGTTCCATACGATCGATCAACCGCTGTACGCTGTGGTGATCTTTCACCAGCAGTTCCACCTGCTCGCTCTGCAACGCAGGTGCCTGAGCATTGATGTGCAGCGCCGATCCATCCAGTGCCAGAGCAATCTGGTACTGGTCCATCGCTTCATCATCTTTAATGTACTGTTCCTGCTTGCCTTTCTTCACTTTGTACAGCGGCGGCTGGGCAATAAAGACGTGACCACGTTCAATGATTTCCGGCATCTGACGATAGAAGAAGGTCAACAGCAGCGTACGAATGTGCGCACCATCGACGTCGGCATCGGTCATGATGATGATGTTGTGGTAACGCAGCTTGTCCGGATTGTATTCATCGCGGCCAATGCCACAGCCTAATGCAGTGATCAGCGTGCCCACTTCCTGAGAAGAGAGCATCTTGTCAAAGCGCGCTTTCTCCACGTTAAGGATTTTACCTTTAAGCGGCAGAATGGCCTGATTCTTACGGTTACGCCCCTGCTTGGCAGAGCCGCCCGCCGAGTCCCCTTCCACTAGGTAGAGTTCCGACAGCGCCGGATCGCGTTCCTGACAATCCGCCAGCTTGCCCGGCAAGCCAGCCAGATCGAGTGCCCCTTTACGACGCGTCATTTCACGTGCTTTTCGGGCCGCTTCGCGCGCGCGCGCTGCATCAATAATTTTGCAGACCACGATTTTGGCGTCACCCGGGTTTTCCATCAGGTAATCGACAAGACGTTCGTTCATCAGCGATTCCACCGCGGTTTTCACCTCGGAAGAGACCAGCTTGTCTTTGGTCTGCGAAGAGAATTTCGGGTCCGGCACTTTCACCGATACTACGGCAATCAAGCCCTCACGCGCATCGTCACCGGTGGCACTGACTTTGGCCTTTTTGCTGTAGCCTTCTTTTTCCGTGTAGCTGTTCAGCGTGCGAGTCATCGCGCCACGGAAACCGGCCAGGTGCGTACCGCCATCACGCTGGGGGATGTTGTTGGTAAAGCAGTAGATATTTTCCTGGAACCCGTCGTTCCACTGCATGGCAATTTCGACGCCAATATCGTCTTTTTCCGCGCTGAAATAGAACACCTGCGGATGAATCGGCGTCTTGTTGCGATTCAGGTAGTCAACAAACGCTTTAATGCCGCCTTCATAGTGGAAGTGATCGGCCTTACCCTGCTCACGCTCGTCGCTGAGACGGATGGAAACACCAGAGTTCAGGAACGACAGCTCACGCAGGCGCTTGGCCAGAATGTCGTATTCGAAATCTGTGACGTTGCTAAAGGTTTCCATGCTCGGCCAGAAACGCACGGTAGTACCGGTACGTTCGGCATCCCCCACCATGGCCAGCGGTGCCTGCGGCTCGCCGTGACGATAAATTTGGTGGTGAGTTTTGCTATCACGGTAAATGGTCAATTCCAGCTTTTCAGACAAGGCGTTGACCACGGAAACCCCAACACCGTGCAGACCGCCGGACACTTTATAGGAGTTATCGTCAAACTTACCGCCGGCATGCAGCACGGTCATGATCACTTCGGCCGCAGAGACACCCTCTTCTTCATGAATACCGGTAGGAATGCCACGGCCATCATCCTGCACCGAAACCGAGTTATCTTTATGAATGGTAATAACAATGTCTTTGCAGAAGCCTGCGAGCGCTTCGTCGATAGCGTTGTCCACAACCTCGAATACCATGTGATGCAGGCCTGTGCCGTCATCCGTATCACCGATGTACATACCCGGGCGTTTACGTACCGCATCCAGCCCTTTCAATACTTTGATACTTGAGGAGTCATAAGAATTCGACATCAACGTTTCTCGCTCATTTTAGTCCTGTAATTGAACCGTTATTTTACCCTGTTCCACGCGGAACATCTTGCCCTTTTCACCGATCATGTCATCTATCTGCTCAGCGCTGATGGCGCTAACAAATACCTGAGCCTCGGTCGCTTTTAACCGTTCAGCCAACAAACGGCGGCGGGTACTGTCCAGTTCGGAAGCAAAATCATCTATCAGATAAATACACTTGGCACCGCTATGGTGAGAGAGAAACTCTCCCTGCGCCAATCGCAACGCACACATCAATAACTTCAACTGTCCACGCGACAGCATGTCTTCCACCGCAACGCCGCCCGCCCGGATACGAAAATCCGCTTTGTGCGGCCCCAACGCGGTGTAGCCCAACTGCCGGTCGCGCTCAAACTGCCGTTCCAGCAGTTCGGCATAATCGCTCTCTTTGTCCCAGCCGCGCTGGAAAGAGAAGCTCAGTGAAAACTCCGGCAAAAACTGCTCGCAGATCGCGGTAATGTCCGCAGTGATCGCAGTGGTGTAATCCGCCCGCCAGGCGCTGATGCGCTCTGCCAGCGGAATAAGTTCCTGATCCCAGGCGCGCAGTTGACGATACTGCCCCACCTGACGCAGCGCGGCATTACGCTGGCGCAATAACCGTTTCAGGTTGCTCCATGCCGCGAAAAAACCGGGCTCATGGTGAAAACAGCCCCAATCGAGAAAAGCACGACGGTATTTTGGCCCACCGTTGAGCAACGTGAAGCCCTCCGGCGTGATAAGCTGAATCGGCAGCAACTGCGCCAGATCAGCCACCTTGTGACCATCGCTGCCATCAATACGCACGGTACTGTCGCCCAGCCGGTTTTTACTCAGACCTATCGAGCGTTCACGCTCCATGCCATCCAACCGACCGTGCAGAATAAACTCGGACTGTTCATGCCGAATCACGCGTGCTGCCTGGATGGATCGAAACGCACGACCGTGCCCCAACGTGTAGATGGCCTCCAGAACGCTGGTTTTTCCGCTGCCATTCTCCCCTACCAGAAAATTGAATCCAGGGATGAGCGCCAAATCGGCAGAGGCGATATTACGGAAATCTTTAATCAGAAGGCGGGTCAGAGCCATGGACAACCATATCCTGTACGCGACAGCCGGCACAAATGCCGACGGCAAGCGTCGGCATTCACGCTAAAAAGGGGGCAGACCAAGCGCGTCCCGCTACAGACGCATCGGCATGACAACGTATGCCGCCGCCTTGCTGGCACCGTCTTCAATCTGCACACTAGAGACAGAATCGGTTAGCAGCAAACGGACATCTTCACACTTCAGCGCATTCAACACATCCAGCACGTAGCTGACGTTAAAGCCAATTTCCATTTCCGTGCCGTTGTACTGCACGTCCAGAATCTCTTCCGCTTCTTCCTGTTCCGGGTTATTCGCGGTAATTTTCAGTTGATTCTCAATCAGGTGCAGACGCACACCGCGAAACTTCTCGTTAGACAGGATCGCCGCACGTGCAAATGCCTGTTTCAGCAAATCGCAGCTCGCTTCCAGCGCCTTGTCCGGGTTTTTCGGCAATACGTGGCGGTAGTCAGGAAAACGCCCGTCGACCAGCTTGGACGTAAAGATGAAATCTCCGACGTGGGCGCGAATGTTGTTGGTACCGATCTGTAGCTGCAATGGCGTATCGCCGCCGTCCAGCAGGCGTAGTAGCTCAATCACCCCTTTACGCGGCACGATCACCGAGTGGGACGGCAGCGACTGACCAATCTGCATGGAGCATACCGCTAGACGGTGACCGTCGGTCGCCACAGTGCGCAACTCTTCTCCTTCGGTTTCAAACAACATACCGTTAAGGTAATAACGCACGTCCTGGTGTGCCATGGAGAACTGCGTGGCTTCAATCAGGCGTTTCAGCGTCGCCTGCGGCAACGAGAATGCCACTTCGCTCTGCCAGTCATCCAGGTTCGGAAAATCAGACGCCGGGAGCGTAGAAAGCGAGAAGCGGCTACGGCCGGAACGCACCAGCATCCTGTCGCCTTCCAGCGTGATGGTAATTTCCGCGCCGTCGGGCAAGCCGCGGCAAATATCAAACAGTTTACGCGCCGGCACCGTGGTCGCGCCGGATTCATGGGCCTGGGACAGAGGGATCTTCGCCACCATCTCCATTTCCAGATCGGTGCCGGTCAGCGATAGTGCGCCGTCCGTCACTTGTAACAGCAGATTGCCCAGAATAGGCAATGTGGGACGACCACCTAACGGGCCACTCACCTGTTGTAACGGTTTTAGCAGATGCTCGCGTTCAATAATGAATTTCATAATATTATGAAGATAATGTTCTGATTAAATTTGAGAAATCTTCCTTGATGTCGTGGCTTTCCTCACGCAGCTGCTCAATCTTGCGGCACGCATGCAGCACGGTGGTATGGTCACGACCGCCAAACGCATCACCAATTTCCGGTAAGCTGTGGTTTGTCAGCTCTTTCGCCAGCGCCATCGCCATCTGGCGCGGACGTGCCACCGATCGTGATCGCCGTTTGGACAGCAGATCGGCGACTTTGATTTTATAGTACTCTGCGACCGTCTTTTGAATATTGTCGATGGTCACCAACTTTTCCTGCAACGCCAACAGATCGCGCAGCGCTTCACGCACGAAATCAATGGTAATGGCGCGGCCGGTAAAATTGGCGTTAGCGATCACGCGGTTCAGTGCGCCTTCCAGCTCACGCACGTTAGAGCGCAATCGCTTGGCAATAAAAAAGGCCACTTCACCCGGCAGACGGATATCATTTTCATCCGCTTTTTTCATCAGGATCGCCACGCGCGTTTCCAGCTCCGGCGGTTCGATCGCGACCGTCAATCCCCAGCCAAAGCGCGATTTCAGACGATCTTCTACCCCATTGATCTCTTTCGGATAACGATCGGACGTCAGGATGATTTGCTGATTGCCTTCCAGCAGCGCATTGAAGGTGTGGAAAAACTCCTCCTGAGAGCGCTCTTTGTTGGCAAAAAACTGAATATCATCGATCAACAGGGCATCGACTGAACGGTAATAACGCTTAAACTCTTCAATCGCATTGTTCTGTAAGGCTTTTACCATATCCTGTACAAAGCGTTCAGAATGCATATAGACCACTTTGGCATTTGGCTTGCGCGCAATAATGCCATTACCTACCGCGTGCAGCAGGTGGGTTTTCCCCAAACCGGTGCCGCCGTAGAGAAACAGGGGGTTATAGGCTCCGCCGGGGTTGTCAGCGACCTGACGCGCCGCCGCGCGCGCCAATTGGTTAGACTTACCTTCAACGAAGTTGTCGAACGAATGCTTCGGATTGACGTTGGAACGGTAAGTGTGCTCCGTTTGCGTCGCCGGTGTGTCCCAGCTGGGACGCACGGGTGCCTGCCTGACCGGCTGCACCGCCGCCTGAGGGCTGGCTGGCTGGCTGACAGCCACCGCTGCCAACGGCTTGCTGCCGACTTCAAAACGCAGCAAAGGCGCATCCATACCGCAGAAATCGTTCAGCAGGCCATTGATGTTATTGAGGTACTTGTCTCTTACCCAATCCAGCACAAAACGATTTGGCGCATAGAGCGCCAGCGTGTTGTCGTTCAGTTCCGCCTGTAACGGACGTATCCACATGCTGAATTCTGTGGCAGGTAACTCATCCTGCAAACGGGCAAGACACTGCTGCCAAAGCGAAAGTGACACGGCGGACTCCACTCGAACAATATTAAAATAGAAAAGAATCAGATACGTTATTTAGTGTAATTCATGATTATGACCCGGAAGCTGCAATGGCAGCCTCCTGGGTGCACCGCGCATCTGATGATGTCCATGCGGTTGCCGAGACGATCCCGAAGAAGGATCGTTCACGGGACGGCGGATCATAACCTAATCCTCGGCAGAGATCTTCCCTTTCTGCACAGTTTCGATCCTTTTTATCCACAGGCTATTCTTATCACTCGTGGCCGCCACGTGCCGCACAACGATGACACAGGCTTGCATCATGCGGACGCTTAGCATAACTGAATAGGCATTCACGCTGGAGTGAAAGCGATCATGATCCCGCATCAAGGATCGTGTCAGGATCCTTGCGATTTAATGCAGAGTACGTGTAATCCTCAGCCCGACGCGTTGATGCTCTTCTGTGCTATATCAGCAGGCAGAAAATTCCCCAAATTTATTGCGGAAAGTGCTCTATAGGCATGTGATGCCAATTGACTCGGGACGGTACAATTATTACAATCCCACCTCTTTATCTTTAATGTATGCGATTGAGGCGTCGGTCAGTGTTCACGCCGGAGCGCCAAACGCGTTTACTGTGAAGTCAATTATCCAAGTTTAGGTAGAAATCGCCATGAAACGCACTTTCCAACCGTCCATATTGAAGCGTAACCGTAGCCACGGTTTCCGTGCTCGTATGGCCACTAAAAATGGTCGTCAGGTTCTGGCCCGCCGTCGTGCAAAAGGCCGTAATCGTCTGACTGTTTCTAAGTAATAAAAGCTAACCCTCCTAGTGGTTAAGCTCGCTTTTCCCAGGGAGTTACGTTTGTTAACTCCCAGCCATTTCACTTTCGTCTTCCAGCAGCCGTATCGGGCTGGCACGCCGCAAATCACCATCCTCGGCCGCCTGAATTCGCTGGGGCATCCTCGCATCGGTCTTACTGTCGCTAAAAAGCATGTCAAACGGGCGCATGAACGCAATCGGATTAAACGTCTGACGCGGGAAAGCTTTCGTTTACATCAAGATACCCTACCTGCGATGGATTTTGTGGTGATCGCCAAAAAAGGGGTAGCCGACCTGGATAATCGCGCGTTGACGGAAGCATTGGAAAAATTATGGCAACGGCACTGTCGCTTGGCTCGCGCCTCCTGATCGGGCTGATACGCGGTTATCAGCTCGTTATAAGTCCGTTGTTAGGGCCACATTGCCGTTTTCACCCAACCTGTTCACAATACGGCATTGAGGCCATACGCAGGTTCTGCATTATAAAAGGCAGTTGGTTGACGCTCAAACGCGTATTAAAATGCCACCCTTTGAACCTTGGTGGTGATGATCCCGTACCGCCGAAACCCGACAATAACAGAGAACATTAACGATGGATTCGCAACGCAATCTCCTTCTCATCGCTCTGCTATTCGTAAGCTTTCTGATCTGGCAGACGTGGGAGACGGATAAAAATCCGCCTGCCGCTTCAACGCAAGCCATCCAGCAAGTGACGAACGCAGTCAACGGTGATACCGCCAGCCAGGGCGTGCCTAACAGCGGTCAGGGTAAACTGATCACGGTGAAAACCGACGTACTGTCGCTGACTATCAATACGCGCGGCGGCGATATCGAACAAGCCAATCTGCTGGCGTTCCCTGACAAACTGCACTCTGCTACACCATTCCTGTTGCTGGAAACCACGCCGGAATTTGTGTATCAGGCACAGAGTGGATTGACGGGTAAACACGATCCGGATAATCCGGCAAATGGCGCACGTCCGCTGTTTACTGCCACCAAGGATCACTTTGAACTGGCTGACGGACAGGACGCACTGACCATTCCGTTGACCTACACCAACGCTGACGGCGTAACCTTCACCAAAACGTTCGTGCTTAAACGCGGTGACTACGCGCTTAACGTTAGCTACAACGTGAACAACACCAGCGCGCAGCCGCTGGTGTTAACGCTGTTTGGTCAGTTGAAACAGTCTATTGACCTGCCGAAGCACCGCGATACCGGCAGCAGCAACTTTGCACTCCACACTTATCGTGGCGCGGCGTTCTCCTCCAGCGACGATAAGTACAAGAAATACAGCTTTAGCGACATGAAAGAAAACCTGAACGTCACCACCGATGGTGGCTGGGTTGCCATGTTGCAGCAGTATTTTGCTACCGCGTGGATCCCGACTACCGCCGGTGCCAACACCTTCTATACCTCGCAGTTGGGGAACGGTTTGGCCGCCATTGGCTTTAAAGCTACACCGGTAACCGTTGACGCGGGCGCGCAGAAAGACATCAGCGCAGTACTGTGGGTTGGCCCGGAAATTCAGGAAAAGATGGCGGCCGTTGCACCGCATCTGGACCTGTCAGTGGATTACGGTTGGTTGTGGTTTATCTCCCAACCGCTGTTCAAACTGCTGAAATTCCTGCACGGCTTCATCGGTAACTGGGGCTTCTCCATCATCGCCATCACCTTTATCGTGCGCGGTATCATGTACCCGCTGACCAAGGCGCAGTATACCTCGATGGCGAAAATGCGTATGCTGCAACCGAAAATGCAAGCCATGCGCGAGCGTATCGGTGATGACAAGCAGCGCATGAGCCAAGAGATGATGGCGCTGTACAAGGCGGAGAAAGTGAACCCGCTGGGCGGCTGTTTCCCGCTGCTGATCCAGATGCCTATCTTCCTAGCGTTGTACTACATGCTGATGAGCTCGGTTGAACTGCGCCATGCGCCGTTCATCCTGTGGATCACTGACCTGTCTGCGCAAGACCCTTACTACATCCTGCCGATCCTGATGGGTATCACGATGTTCTTCATTCAGAAGATGTCGCCGACCACTGTGACCGACCCGATGCAGCAGAAGATCATGACCTACATGCCGGTTATCTTTACCGTGTTCTTCCTGTGGTTCCCATCAGGTCTGGTGCTGTACTATATCGTCAGCAACCTAGTCACCATTATCCAGCAGCAGTTGATTTACCGCGAGCTGGAGAAGAAAGGCCTGCACAGCCGCGACAAGAAAGAGAAGAAATAAGCGGACTGCACAAGTCTGAGAATAAGGCGGCTATGGGCCGCCTTATTTTTTGTTTAATCGCCACAGAGAAACCATCATGAGCCATACCGATACCATCGTAGCCCAAGCCACGCCCCTCGGACGCGGTGGCGTAGGTATTTTGCGCGTGTCCGGCCAGCAGGCTGCCGACGTGGCGCGTGCCGTGCTGGGTAAATTACCCAAACCTCGCCATGCGGATTATGTGCCGTTCCGCGATGCCGACGGCAGCGCACTGGATCAGGGTATTGCCATCTGGTTTCCTGGCCCCAACTCCTTTACTGGCGAGGACGTGCTGGAGCTGCAAGGGCATGGCGGCCCGGTTATTCTTGATTTGCTGATGCAGCGCATTCTGGCACTGCCCGGCCTGCGCATTGCCCGCCCCGGCGAGTTCTCCGAGCGCGCGTTTCTCAATGACAAGCTCGATCTGGCGCAGGCAGAAGCTATCGCAGACATGATCGATGCCAGCTCTGAACAAGCGGCACGTTCTGCGCTGAACTCCTTGCAAGGCGCCTTCTCTACCCGCATTCACCGACTGGTGGAAGCGCTGATTCACCTGCGCATCTACGTCGAGGCCGCCATTGATTTTCCTGATGAAGAGATCGATTTCCTCTCTGACGGCAAGATCGAGGCGGAACTTAATGGCGTGATGGCCGATCTGGCGGATGTTCAGGCCGAGGCGCATCAAGGCAGCCTGCTGCGTGAAGGCATGAAGGTGGTGATTGCGGGTCGCCCCAATGCGGGCAAATCGAGCCTACTTAACGCACTGGCCGGGCATGAGGCGGCAATCGTGACCGCTGTCGCGGGCACCACTCGCGACGTACTGCGCGAGCATATCCATATCGACGGCATGCCGCTGCATATCATCGACACTGCCGGGCTACGCGATGCCAGCGACGAAGTGGAACGCATCGGCATTGAACGCGCCTGGCAAGAGATTGAACAGGCGGATCGCGTGCTGTTTATGGTCGATAGCACCACCACTGACGCCACCTCGCCTGCCGAAATCTGGCCAGAGTTTATGGCACGCCTGCCCGCCACACTGCCGATTACCGTGGTGCGCAATAAAGCAGACATTACTGGAGAACCACAAGGCATTGAAGGGGTAGACACTTACTCACTCATTCGCCTGTCCGCCAAAACCGGTGATGGCATCGATATCCTGCGTAACCATCTAAAACAGAGCATGGGCTTTACCAGCAACACCGAAGGTGGCTTTCTGGCACGCCGCCACCACCTGCAAGCGCTGGAAACCGCCGCACAGCATCTGGAACAAGGCAAAGAACAGTTAGTGAGCGCTTACGCTGGCGAACTGCTGGCAGAAGAGCTGCGGCTGGCACAACAGGCACTGGGTGAGATAACCGGGGAATTTACATCCGATGACTTGTTGGGACGGATTTTCTCGAGTTTTTGTATCGGGAAGTGATGTAAAAAACCGGCGAATGCCGGTTTAGCTTATCGCCTTGGTTACTTCACTGCTCGACATCTTCGCAACAGGGAGTGTAAGCATCCCAACAACCCGAGCCAGTCCACTCATAAGATACATGCGGTTTAACCTTTATAGGTGCTATATTGGCAATATCCCCTAAAAGGGGTATATGAATTTTATCCGCTATAAGGGTTAATATTATGCGCTTGCCAAAGGAAAAAGTATGAGGGTGACATCTCCGTCGGCGTTAGCAAATGTGGTCCGTGACCAACGCAAAAGCCATAAGAAGACTCAGCGAGAAACCGGCGATCGGGTCGGAATAAAACAAACAACCGTATCTGATTTCGAGAACAGACCGGAATCCACCAAACTTGATACATTGTTTAAGATCCTCGCTGCGCTGGATCTGGAACTCCATGTCATAAAACGAGATGCTGTTTCGAACGAGGGAAAGATTCAGAAACGGGAGTGGTGAGGAATGAGAACACAAACGCTGACGGTTGCGACGAACGGGGATGTCGTTGGCACGTTGTTCCGGGATGGCAGCGGAGCGATGTCATTTCAGTATCTACCTGAGTGGCTTGCAGAAGATGATGTGTACTAGCTCAGACCTGATCTGACAGACACCTGTATAAATAATCGGTAACTGTCAGATCAGGTCTGAGCTAGTACAAATTAATTAATCGCTGCGAGAAATTATGCGGGTTGCCGGACAAATGCTTGGCAAATAGAAAGCAGACGATAGGAGAGCGGCAACAAGTACTTGATGCCAAGGTGAATACGGTTGGTGGTATAAGCGAAGCATTCTTTAAAAAGCAGTTAGAAATATTGGGTTATCCCACGGCAACAATAGAACAATTTCAACATCTTGATAGTACACACGATCCGTCTTGGGGTGACAAGTGGCGCTACTACTGGCGAGTCAATATCCCTGCGGAAGCGAATGTACGCTGGATGACCTGCATCAGTGATTGCACCTCACCTATTCGCACGGAGCCTGTACACGAGATTGTGTAATTGCCTGATTTTGATATGTTCAATCCAACATCAAAAGCAGGTTACTTTATGGACGAAAAACAGTTACATGCTCTGGCTAACGAGCTGGCCAAAAATCTCAAAACCCCTGACTATCTCAACCAGTTTGATCGCCTGCTGAAAAAGATCAGCGTTGAAGCTGCCCTTAATGCTGAAATGACCCATCACCTCGGGCATGAGAAGCACCAGTCAAAATC
>NZ_JAHWCO010000149.1:0-2319 GCF_020054415.1 Candidatus Symbiopectobacterium sp.
AATAAGGCCGCCTATCCCGCCACGAAGGGGGGCGCAATATTGGCCAGATCGCTACCACGAGCGTAACCACGCTGTTGCAAATCAGCGCATTAGCGGTAGTAACGATATCTGGAAAAAGAAAGTGGGCTATCACCGGCGCTCAGTGGCTGAAACGGTCATGTTCCGGTTCAAAAGGCTTCTGGGTGGTCATCTAAGTCTGAGAGACTACGATGCTCAGGTGGGTGAAGCCATGGCCATGGTCAAAGCGCTTAACCGGATCACGCTATTAGGAATGCCGAACAGCATTCGCATCACGTAACAATCGACCAGTATGGGGCGCAGTCGTTACAAGTTCTGATTTATTCAACAAAGCACTAATAAGTGCATAAAAAGATGTGTATAAGGAGATGCATAAAAGGGCACTTCGAAAAACCTCATGCTAGGGAAATATCGGCGATAAATTAGAGCAAAACCAAAAGAGTTTGGTTGTTTTTTGTACTTTTTGTGCTCAAAAAACACCCAAATTTAGCAATAAACGAGCGTTTTAAAAAATAAAAAATGAAGGAGTCTAGGTTTTTCGAGGTGCCCTAATGTAACCATTAATCATACAGGATTTCCGTAGAAGTCACAGTGAGGTGTTGATGATAACGGAGCCTTCTCCATTTCGATAAACCATACGTTTCTCTCCTGACCTGACTTTATTTTTATATTTAATTTTCTTGCATGCTTCACTTCAAGCAGGCTGTCTGGGGGAATTATCCCTTCGAATTCATCAACGGAAGATATTTTTGATATTGATTTAACGCCACCTGCTAACTTATACACAATGCAGTTATTTTCAACATCTCCCTGAATAGTATCACCAGCAAAAGCCCTTAAAGAGTAAGGGTTGTTGGTGAATGATAAAAATGTATTATTTATCATTATGGTACCCGTATCTATTAACCCTTCTTTTAGTTTGTAAATAAGAGGTTCAAAAAAACATCTGCCATCTGTTCTAACGGCCCTGTAGAAATCAATCTCTGAAAGCGGCATTTTATTTACTACATTAGTCAAGATTTTTTTCCGTTCCAAATGATGAATAGAACAAGAGGGATTATTTTCTGCTAGAAATTTATTTATATACTCCCAGGAGTCTGCAACGTAAGAATCAAGTGCTTCACCCTCCTCATTGGAAATACAATGATTTGATGTGACATAATCGTCAATAGACGATGATAATCGTATTCCATATTCAGGATAAGAATCAAAAGAAAGAATTTCTTGCCAAAAATCCTGATGTTCACTATTAGATGTTCCTTTCCTAATATAAAGGTCATCAAAGGATGTTTTTCTCGGTATGATTTTCAACTATTTGCCTCCTCAATAAGAATTGTGAACACATCAGGGCGAGATCTATACTCAACGTACTTCAAGATGCATCTGCCTATCCAGTAGAAGGGGTGGGCAGTAAGTCTTTCTCGCTGCCTTGCCGTGCATCTTGACGTTTATTTAGTATAACTGCTTTTGTATGTTTATTATGGATAAAAAACGGCTTTGTTGAATAAATAGATTTTATGCTGGCAGCTCAGTGAAACGACGGATCCTCGCAACGGCTTTGTTGAATAAATAGAACTTTTGGGTAATCATCGGACCAGATCACCACAGTTGTTTCAAAATCAGGGCTTTGTTGAATAAATAGATATTATGCTGCGCATCCATAAATACTGAGAATACCATTAACGTAAAATCAGTATGTTACATACAGAGTTAGCTGATGCATCCAGGGGTGAGCAGCATTTTCGTCCAAAATAGGCATGTCAGAACAGCATCATTCCCTATTATTCAACAAAGCCTGAAAATGCTTGTCATCTCAGGTGTACACTTTTCTCATGAGGCCTAACTGCATGATTTTACGTTGCGAGGATCCGTCGTTTCGCTGGGCTGCCAGCATAAAATCTATTTATTCAACAAAGCCCAAAGCCATATCTGAGTAGTGGAGAGGTCGTCCACGCCGTTCAGTAGTGTTTTTTTCCGTCCATGCAGCAATGGCTGATTCATCTAGCCATACGGTTAGAGAACCTCGCTGCTTGAGGGCCTTGTTATAAGAGGGCCAGTTGGTGATTTTAAAATTTTGTTTTTCCATGGATACCTGATTTTGAAACAACTGTGTGATCTGCTCCGATGATTACCCAAAAGTTCTATTTATTCAACAAAGCCTGTCAGATGTGCACGCTCAATACGCTGTGTATACAGCTTGCTAACAATGTGTTTTACTTTTGGAAGTTCGTCGTTGTAAACCCTGTAGCCATCCGTGTTTGCATGACTGACGACGGTAACGCTGATGACCACTTTTGCCAT
>NZ_JAHWCO010000471.1:0-1009 GCF_020054415.1 Candidatus Symbiopectobacterium sp.
CGCGCTGCTTTAGGGCCTTGTTATAAGAGGGCCAGTTGGTGATTTTAAAATTTTGTTTTGCCATGGAGACCTGATTTTGAAACAACTGTGGTGATCTGCTCCGATGATTACCCAAAAGTTCTATTTATTCAACAAAGCCCCAATGAAACTACAATGGTAGCTTTCCATCGAGACAGGATTGTTAAAGTAACGATAAATTACTATGACGGATCAATGAATCCAGAAGCAAAAAAACAAATTTCAAAGCTTTTAGGCACTCTAGCTTTCAATAAGTAAATCTTTGCAAGGGCACACATATGCAAGCAATTGGGATGATAATTTATCTTGGTATAAGTCTGGTGCAAATGGCAGCCATAATTGGCGGGTTAGAGGATTGGATGGGGCTTCATTGGTTACTGGCCGTGATTTTAGCCTTTTTTGTTACATGGGTACCGCTGCTTGGTACCGTTCTTGGCATCGGCGGAGCTATGACTGCGTGGCATTGGGAGTGGTGGCAAGCTGGTGGATTATTTATTTTCCCCCTTATCTTGTCCTTTATGATCGGAGCCGGCGCAACCATATTGGCAAAATTTAGAGGATACCAATAGTCAGAAAACCGAACGCCCACCCATAGCATCATAGCCTCATGTTTATCATGGGGCTTTTTCTTATGTACAACGATCACAAAACCCGCCTTTCCGTATTGAGCGACAAACTCACCGATACCGTGCTGATTGAAGCCGATCCCGACAATTGGCCCGGCGCGGGTAAAGCCATCGACAAGCACACCAAACAGGAGCGTGGCGACCGCTACTGGTTCAAGAAGAACGCGGCGGCCACGCTGACGCTATTAACCAAAGTGCATACGCTTATCGGTATCCATACACGCGGCGGAACCCCGACAGCCGAGGGTGACGATGATGATTTTGCTTTAGGTCAGAAGGTTGCAGCCGCTGAACGGGAAGCGGCGGCCATCATTGAGCGGTTACAGAAAGGGAAAAAATGATTTCCTTTGTCGCCTTCTTCATCA
>NZ_JAHWCO010000151.1:0-5997 GCF_020054415.1 Candidatus Symbiopectobacterium sp.
CGCTGCTTGAGGGCCTTGTTATAAGAGGGCCAGTTGGTGATTTTAAAATTTTGTTTTGCCATGGAGACCTGATTTTGAAACAACTGTGGTGATCTGCTCCGATGATTACCCAAAAGTTCTATTTATTCAACAAAGCCTATTGACGATGAAAGTAGCAGGTTCGCCGTGTGCTTGCAGGCGTAAAGCATCGCGCGTTTTCCCCTTTTGGGGATTGTTTCAAACCTGATGATTTTTTTAAAAATAATAACCCTACAGCACGTTATTTTATATCTGGAGCTTGCTTATGCAATTTTTGAGAAACATCGCCATCAGAACGGCAATGTTATGGGTTCTAGGGGTTTTCTGTGTACTTTGGGGGGGTGCCGTCTACACCATTTTTTCCTTCAAAGAGATGAACACTACTTCACAGACCAGTACCTTACTGGTTCATAACATGAATTTAGTCAATCAGGGCAACGATCAATATTTTCGCATGGTAACCCGTTTGGCACGAGTAGTGGATTGGCGTCGTATTGGTGAAAACACACTGGCGGATAAAGAGCAGGCGTCAGCATTGACGGCATTGAATAATTTGAAATCCTATCTGGTTACCTTTAGCAGCCTCGATCACGCGGGGTTGGATGCCGCGCTGGCTGAAGCGGTGGTGCGCGATTGGGGCAACCTGATTACCCAGTTCGTTGATCCGATGTTTCAAAAGGCGCAGGCCAATGCCTTGGATGAATATCAACGCTATGCCAAGGAAACGGTGCCGGCGCTCAGTCGCCAATTCGGAGCTTCAGTCAACGCTTTTAACAAGGCAGTTTCTGATAAATTCGCCGCAGCGGGCGCACACTTTCAGCAAATTACCGCTATTGGTCAAAATATTTTGCTGACGGTACTGGTCGTCGGGTTACTGCTGCTGTTTTTCACCGATCGCTATCTCGTGGCCTGTTTGGTTAAACCACTCGATACGTTGCGCGAACACTTCAGTGCTATCGCCTCCGGACAACTCGGCAAACCGATTCATGATTTTGGTCGTAACTGCGTGGTGCGCTTGTTGCCTCTATTACGGGATATGCAAACCAGTCTAGCGACGACAGTCAGTACAATTCGTTCCAGCACGGATGCCATCTATCTTGGTGCCTCCGAGATTGCTTCCGGTAATAACGACCTCTCATCGCGTACTGAACATCAGGCTTCTGCACTGGAAGAGACAGCGGCCAGCATGGAGCAGTTGACGGCAACAGTTAAACAGAATGCGGAAAACGCCAATCATGCGAGCCAATTGGCATTACAAGCGTCCAATACGGCACGAAAAGGGGGGGAGATCGTCGATAACGTGGTGAAAACCATGGCGGAGATTTCGGGAAGCTCAGAACGTATTGCTGAGATCACCACGGTGATCAATGGTATTGCCTTCCAGACTAACATTCTGGCGCTTAACGCAGCTGTTGAAGCTGCGCGGGCCGGTGGGCAAGGGCGTGGTTTTGCGGTGGTTGCTGGTGAAGTGCGCAGGCGGCAAAAGAGATAGAGGGATTGATCGCTGAATCAGCACACTGTGTGGGTACCGGCTCTCAGCTGGTTGAAGATGCGGGTGTTACCATGAGTGACATTGTGCGTGCCGTGACCAATGTGACGGACATCATGGGGGAAATCGCCTCTGCTTCCGGTGAGCAAAGCAAAGGTATTGCACAGGTTGGACAAGCAGTAGCGGAAATGGACAGTGTGACGCAGCAGAATGCGGCACTGGTGGAACAGGCGTCTGCTGCATCACTGTCGTTGGAAGAGCAGGCTGCGGTGCTTAACCGGACTGTGGCGGTGTTCCAACTGTCTGAATCCGTCGTGCCTTTGGCCGCTCCTGTGGCGGCGCCGGTTGCCACATTGGTGCGTGCTGGCAGTGGCACCACAGCAAAAAATGCGTTGCCACCGGGAAACGATAATTGGGAACAATTTTAACCGTGCGGTCTATCCGTTAATGTCGTTATCAGGGAGGGGAAACAGGGCGTCATGGATGACGCCGGAAATCAATGTATCAGGATGAAAGGTCTTTTTCCGCCAGTTGCGACAGCAACATGCGTTCAATGAGCTCACTACGGCTGATGTTCTGCATTTCAGCCAGGCTATTGAGTGCTTCCACGGCTTCCTCATTAATTTTCAATTCGATGCGGCGCAAGCCCCGCACCTTGTCACGACGCAATTGATTGCGCTTATTAATACGAAGCTGTTCGTCGCGTGAAAGCGGGTTGGTTTTGGGACGACCTGGCCGACGTTCATCCGCGAACAGATCCAACGTGGTATGGTCCGTTTGTTCTTTTGCCATAGGTAGTGCTGCTTCAAGGAAGTCTGACCAAAATGCACGTCTCGGTTAAGCGTGACATTCTGATGATGTGGTTACTGTGCATAAGGCTGATTCAGCCGTCCCTATACTGCGGGCGCCATCATACCCTAGCGAGGCTGGCGGCGACAATGGGTAACTGCCGCCGATCGCTACAGATTATGCGGGTGGCTCTTCAAGGAAACGGTGAATAGCGCGCAGAACAGCATCGGGCTTTTCTGCATGAACCCAGTGGCCGCTGCCTGCAATCACATGCGCTTTGGCATAGGGAAACTGCTGCAAAAGCGTTTCCCGATAGCGGTCGTCCAGATAAGGGGATGCCGCACCGCGAATGAACAGGATGGGTTTATGCCAGGTGGGTACGGTTTCCCAGCCGACGATGTGCTCATACTGCTCCCACAGCACCGGGACATTAAAACGCCACTCTCCCTGCTGAAAAGATTTCAGTAGAAATTGCACGACGCCTTCTTCCCTGAGGTGATGATGCATGATAGCAGCGGCTTCGGTGCGGGTGGTGACGCCTGCCGCGGTAACCGCACGCAGGGCTGCAAACACGTCATCGTGGCGACGCAGTTGGTAATCCACCGGCGCAATATCAATGGCGACGATCTTAT
This sequence comes from Candidatus Symbiopectobacterium sp., assembly GCF_020054415.1. Taxonomy (NCBI): domain Bacteria; kingdom Pseudomonadati; phylum Pseudomonadota; class Gammaproteobacteria; order Enterobacterales; family Enterobacteriaceae; genus Symbiopectobacterium; species Candidatus Symbiopectobacterium sp. Next base: position 2,929 of record NZ_JAHWCO010000151.1, read on the forward strand.
CAATACGATCAGGGATCTGTGCGCTTAACGCCATGGCGGTTTTTCCTCCCATGGAGTGTCCGATGATAATGGCGTTATCGATGCTTAATGCATCCAGTAATGCTTTCACATCGCCTGCCATGGCAGGGTAGTTCATTTCCGGCGTGCGTGGTGATAATCCGTGGTTGCGTAAGTCGAACTGAATGACATCGTGCTGCTTTTGCAGGTCTCGCGCCAGAATACCCAGGTTATCCAGATTACCAAACAGACCGTGAATCAATAGGATAGGCAGCGCGTTAGTGGGTTGTTGCGCATTTTGCAAGCGATAATTCAATTTCATGGTGAAGTTCATTCAGAGACACAGGCGCTTAGGGTATCATGACTGCTGCCGATGATGTTGCACTGTGGAAAATGAAGACTATGCTTTTTGCAGGTTACAGGTAATGGGGCGAGGGAGCAGATGGGGGATCGTCTGACTTTCGATATTGTTTGTGTAGTGCCGCTGTTCGGTGGTATTGATTCGCCTGTATACTTCTTGCCGATTAATTAGAGTAAAAACAGTACTGGATAAAGATGAAAACTATTGAGGTCGACGAAGAGCTGTATCGTTATATTGCCAGCCACACGCAGCACATTGGTGAAAGCGCTTCGGATATTCTGCGTCGCATGTTGAATTTCCGGGCAGGGCAGGTGGTCGCCGCTTCTGAAACGGCCACAACGAAAGCGCAGACGCCAGCGAGTGTAGCCACAAAACCGCGTGATTGTGTAAGGGCTGTGCGTGAACTGTTGTTGTCCGATGAATACGCCGCGCAAAGTAAAGCTATCAATCGCTTTATGCTGGTGCTCTCCACCTTATATTGCCTCGAACCGAACGCTTTTTCTGCGGCAACCGAGCAGCTTCATGGTCGCACGCGCGTTTATTTTGCTGGCGACGAACACACACTGCTTCAGCATGGCGTCCATACCAAACCCAAGCATATTCAGGGCACGCCTTACTGGGTCATCACCAATACCAATACAGATCGCAAACGCAGCATGGTTGAGCAAATCATGCAATCGATGCAGTTCCCCACGGAGCTTGTCGAAAAAGTGTGCGGTACTATTTAGCAAATAGCGTCTTAACGAATAGCGTCAGGGAGAACGCCGATGGCTAATCACCCCAGAGCCGGACAACCCACCCGGCAAAGTGATTTGATTAATGTGGCGCAATTAACGTCACAGTATTATGTATTACGCCCCGATGTGGATAACGCCGCACATGCAGTGAAGTTCGGGACATCGGGTCACCGCGGCAGCGCGGCGCGCCACAGTTTTAATGAGGCGCATATTCTTGCTATCTCTCAGGCGATTGCCGAAGAACGCAAAAAGCAAGGGATCACCGGCCCCTGTTTTGTGGGTAAAGACACCCACGCGCTGTCGGAACCGGCTTTTATCTCAGTGCTGGAAGTGTTGGCAGCGAACGGCGTTGAAGTGGTGGTGCAGCAGGACAATGGCTTTACGCCGACGCCCGCTATCTCCAATGCCATTCTGGTGCATAATTGCAAAGGTAATGCGCATGCCGACGGGATTGTGATTACTCCGTCTCACAACCCACCGGAAGATGGCGGTATTAAATATAATCCGCCCAATGGCGGGCCCGCTGATACCAATGTCACCAGCGTTATCGAAAAACGTTCCAACGCCCTGCTAGCTGATGGGTTAAAAGCAGTAAAACGCCTGACGCTGGATAAAGCCTGGCAGAGCGGTCATGTGCATGAGCAAGATCTGGTGCAACCTTATGTCGAAGGATTGCGTGAGGTCGTGGATATCCCCGCCATTCAGAAGGCAGGGCTGACACTGGGTGTCGATCCGTTGGGCGGTTCAGGCATTGCCTACTGGCAGCGCATCGCAGAGCACTACAAGTTGAATTTACACTTGGTCAACGATGCGGTCGATCAGACGTTCCGCTTTATGACCTTGGATCATGACGGCGTTATCCGCATGGACTGCTCTTCAGAGCCAGCGATGGCGGGATTACTGGCGCTGCGTGACAAATTTGATCTGGCTTTTGCCAATGATCCTGATTATGACCGCCACGGCATTGTGACGCCCGCGGGTCTGATGAACCCGAATCACTATCTGGCGGTTGCTATCGACTACCTGTTCCGTCATCGTCAGCAGTGGGGGCAATCTGTTGCTGTCGGCAAGACGCTGGTTTCCAGTGCCATGATAGACCGCGTGGTGGCCTGCCTTGGGCGTAAACTGGTGGAGGTGCCGGTCGGGTTCAAATGGTTTGTTGATGGTTTATTCGATGGCAGCTTTGGTTTTGGCGGTGAAGAGAGTGCGGGTGCATCCTTCCTGCGCTTCGATGGCACGCCATGGTCAACGGATAAAGATGGCATCATCATGTGTCTGCTGGCGGCTGAGATCACTGCGGTAACCGGTAAAAATCCGCAGCAACACTATGATGCGCTGGCGGCCCGTTTTGGTGCGCCGAGTTACAACCGTATTCAAGCCTCTGCGACTCACGCGCAAAAAGCGGCGCTGTCGCGCTTATCACCTGAACAGGTTGCTGCCAGTACGTTGTCTGGCGATCCGATCACGGCACGTTTGACGGCTGCTCCGGGTAACGGTGCCTCTATTGGCGGATTGAAAGTGATGACGGATAACGGCTGGTTTGCAGCGCGTCCATCGGGCACGGAAGAAGCCTACAAGATTTACTGCGAAAGTTTCCTGGGCGCGGAGCATCGCGCGCGCATTGAGAAAGAAGCGGTAGATATTGTCAGTGCCGTGTTGGCAAACGCCAAATAAGCGATCCTTTAGGGGCGCGCTGACAAACAGCACTACACCCCCGTCATTCCCGGCCTTCGCCGAGGATGACAAGGGGTAAAGCGGCTTTGCCATCAGACTGAGGACGCCCTGTGGGTAGTGTATTCAATATGTTGATTGCAGTGTGAAATGTCCGGTTTGGGATGTGGAATACAGTGGCTAAAGTTGATGTAAGATGCCCGTTTTGTGAACAGACATCTCCTGTGAAAAAACACAGTTATGGCAAAAGTGGCCATCAGCGTTACCGTCGTCAGTCATGCAAACACGGATGGCTACAGGGCC